>JASJDW010000004.1 GCA_030064955.1 Crocosphaera sp. | reverse complement strand
CTTCTATCAAACTCACGTTTCGTTAGGGTTCAGCCATCTTTGTGCTTTTTGAGACATCGCTTAAAAAAGCTACCAAATACGATAGCAACACCTGTCCCCAAAATGGTCAAAGGTTCAGGAACAGCTTGGACGAATAAGGCTGAAGTTGTAACGTCATCAAGTACATCAATAACCCCGAGTCCAATAGTATAGTCACCGGCCGCTGTAAAGACATAAGAAAATTGCTGTTGTCCTGTATGTTGGGCAAAGCCATAAAGACCTGGGACAGTAAAATCATTAAATGTATCAGCAAGTCGGATAATTTCATCATTAACTGATACGAAAGCATAATCATTTCTCTGGGAGTCAGGGGTATGATGATTCGTCAAAAAATTCCAGTAAAAGCTTAAGACATCCCCTTCTTGAACGCTAAATGTTCGCTTAATGCCACCAGATGTATCCCCTGAATCAAACCCCAAACTCCCATCATCAAGTCCCAGTTCTAATTCTAGATCAAAGGCAAATACAGGGTCGTTACCTGATAGGTTAAAGTTAACAGGATCGTCTAATCCGTTTGAATTAGCATTAGTCATTAAGGCGCGATCACTATCAAGCACAATATCCCCAAAGGCTTCCCAATCAGTTAAATTAAAGGGCAAAAGAGCAGCATGAGCAGGACGAACTATCCCTAAAGTCACTAGGGTTGTGACGGAAAAAGAAACTGTTTTGAGAGAAGTAAATAAAGACATGAGCGGTATTTTTGGTAAGATTAACAGGAGATTGAATGAGACGTTTTTAAACGATAAAATGGCTGGCATTCAAGTCAGTTGCAGTGACATTTTCCAGAACAGCTAAAGTTCTAAAGATATTACGAGAGTCGCCAACAGGGTTAATTTGGAGATTGGTAGTTGCCCCTACTTGAACTAACTGTACATAGGATTCATAGGGGGTAATACTGCCATAGTCAGCACTGGCAAAAATTTGACTGAGATCGATGCGGTCATCGGTTTCAAAATCGGTAATGGTGTCGGTGCGATCGCGGTAACTTTCATAAACAAAAATATCGTTACCCTCATTACCTGTAAGGGTATCTGCACCTAAAAGTCCAGTGATGATGTCATTGTCTGATGTTCCTACTAAAACATCGACTCCCGTTGTTCCAATAATTTCCGTTGGTTGAGTGTCTGGGGTGACTGTTACCGTTACTGTGCCAGTGTTCGTCCCATTATTCCCATCACTAACGGTGTAATCAAAGGTTGCTTCTCCCGTAAAGTTAGTCTCAGGGGTAAAGATCACATTGCCATTGTCGTCGAGTATTACTTGAGCGTTGGTTGCGTTGCCAACTTCAGTAATCCTTAATTCATCTTGTTCAACATCTTCATCGTTAGCCAACAGAGAAGTTGCCTCAAGAATCAGTGGGGTATTTTCTAAGGTAGTAGCGGTGTCATCAACTGCTACAGGAGCATCGTTGACGGGAATAATCTCCAATGTTATGGTTTGAGAGACTAAACCGCCTTGACCATCACTAACACTGTAGCTAAAGGTTCCTGCACTGCCATTGGCATCAGCAACGGGAATAAACAATAGACTTGTCAACTGTTGTTCAGTCAGGAGACTACCCACAACAACAGGTGTGACACCATCCCCATAGCGGACTTCCCCTAAAGTTGGGTCAGGAACAGTATTAACAGTTAAGGTTAAAGAGTCCCCATTAGCATCCGTCGGTGCTGAAATCTCTAGGAACGTAGGAGTCGCATCTTCTAGAACCGTGAGAGTTTTATCAATTTGAACGATAGGATCTTCATTCTGGATATCTATGATAATTGAAGCTTGATCATCCTCATTAGGATCGTTATTGTTGGGGTTTGAATCAACATCAGCTTCAAAAACCGTGATGACTTCAGCGGTATTAGTTAAAGATTGACCACCATTTACCCTGGCAGTAATTGTTAGGGTTCGGCTGAGATTGTCCCGCATATTGCCGACATTCCAGACACCTGTATTGCTGTTGTAAGTTCCCTGTAATGTGGAAGCCGACAGAAACTCTAAGTCTGCGGGTAAAATATCTCGGACTTCGATACTGGTAGCTGTTCCGGGCCCTCGGTTAGTTAATGTTAAGCTCAGGGTAATTTGGTCACCGATCGCAGGATTAGCATTGCTAACGGTTTGACTTAATTCTAGATCGATTTCTGTTGGTGTAATGGAACTAACGGCTTGTCGCCCAACAATTAAGTTATTCAGGGGATTTGCATCGGGTTCATTGCTCCTTACGTTGGTGGTGCTGCTGAGATTGCCCGCAGCAATGGAAGATAAAGTCAGATCAACAGTGGCACTTTCACCAATATCGAGATTACCTAAATTAGCTGTGACAACCCCGTTGCTAATGGTAATAGGATTGGTATCAGTACGAATCAACCCTGTAGCGATCAAAGTTCCTGGATTGGCTGAACTTAAACCGCTATCGACTGCTTGCGGAATGGTATTATTGGGTTCAGGTAAGACAACTTGATTGACCGAACCACCACTACCAACCTGAATTGCGAGTTCATAACTACCTGACGAAGAATTAAAAGCACCACTGCCGTCAATGAAAGGATCATAGCTAAAGTTAGAATAGCCACTCACCCCAACATAATAAGTATCAGCTACAGACGCGCTAAAATCGATGTAAGAATCTAGGGTAAAAAATTCTCCGGGGGCGGGATCATCATCACTAACCGCTAATTGTGTACCAGCAGAGTTAAACAAGCGCAGAATAGGATCTAGTGTTGAACCAAGTTCATCGGCATCAATATCTAGGATAACTCGTTCACCTGCATCAAGTTGGAACTCAATAATATCGACCAAGTTACGCTCTAGTCCAGGGGTACTTGCTGTAGCATTGATGACATTGACGGTTGAAGGTAGGCGTTCTGTCAGGACAACACCTGTTGCTTCGGCTGAACCGTTGTTGGTAACGGTTAGGGTATAACTGTAGGGATCTCTAAGGTTGACTGTCCCAGAACCATCCGTACGAGTCACAGCTAAGTCAGGCAGGTCTGGTGCAGTAACCTCCGTCGAGAGATTAGCAATATCATTGCTGGTATTTGGGTCAGTTGTTTCGCTAGTAACGGCAGCACTAGCGGTAATAATATCGGCGAAATTAGGAGCAATAACACTGATCTCAATAGTTTGACTTTCACCAGCCTCTAAATCACCGATTTCAAAGGTAAAGGTATTGTCTGTTTCCTCCGCCGGTGTTAAGCTCGCAGACACAAAGGTGACTGTTTCTGGTAAAGTTTCTATCACAGTGACCCCTTGAGAGGTCATTGTGCCGTTATTGGTGACTTCAATGGTGTAGGTTAGGGTTTCTCCAACACCGACAGAGGTGAAATTGGCTGTTTGAGTAACAGATAAATCAGCTTCTTCTATAGGTTTTAACTGAACTTGCCCCTTGCCATAATTGAAGACAGGAGGGTGAGTTCCATCATCAATAACAGCGTAAATGAAGTAGTCTTCTTGAGGAATATTTTCGGTATTCCAGATAAAACTTCCTTCCCCATCAGTTTCAGCCAGTCCATCAACGATTAAAACACCATCAAAGCCTTGATTGTCCGTATCATAGAATAAACTAATAGTTGCGTCTGAATCAGCATCAAAGGCATTCCATTCAATTGTTACCTCCGTGCCACTAATATCAGTTGTCGGAGCCGTAATTTTAATTGTTGGGGTTGTTGAGCTTCCTGAAATAAAGATATCAGCCGCACTTAAGGTTGGTGCGCCTGTAAGAGTTGCGATCAGTTGTTGCGGTGTATCGCCAGTTCCGTCTGGATCAAAGAAAAGATTGCCCGTTGTGGGATCGTAGATGAAGCGATCATCACTATCGAGGGCTTCTGTTCCCAGAACAAACTGAGACTCTTCAAGAACCGCATTAGGGGTCAATCCACCACCAAAGCCTTCTGCTGAGATAACCAGGCGATCGCCTTCACGACTGTCGAAGTCTTCAATAGTATCTATCCCTTCTGTGGGACTATCAAACACGAAACTATCGCTACCGGAACCTCCTGTTACGATATCATTCCCGATGCCTCCTCGGATGATGTCATTTCCCTCTCCTCCGTCAATCACATCATTGCCGTCTCCTCCATCAATAATGTCATCTCCTGATTCGCCACTAAGATTATCATTACCAGTAGTACCAAAGATTATTTCATCCCCTGCCACACTATCAAGTAAGCTGGTTGCTTGCCAAATATCATCAGTCCATTGCGTCGTCGCTTCCCAGGCTTCAGGAGTCCATTCGGTGGTTTCCTGCCATATTTCTATTGTCCATTGAGTGGTTGCTTCCCAGGCTGCATCAGTCCATTGAGTAGTCGCTGCCCAAGCTTCGGGAGTCCAATAAGTAGTCGCTTCCCAAGGATTACTAATTTGAGTCTGTTGAAGATTAATTTCAGTAGTTTCAAAGGCTGCTACTGCCAGCAAATTTGAGGAAAATGGCAAAAAACTACCTAACCATTCTGTCGTCGCCTCCCAGGCATCAGAAGTCCATTGAGTGGTGGCATTCCAAGCATCAGAAGTCCACTCTTTGGTAGCATTCCAAGCATCAGAAGTCCATTGAGTGGTGGCCTCCCAAGCATCAGAAGTCCATTGAGTGGTGGCATCCCAGGCATCAGAAGTCCATTGTTTGGTGGCATCCCAGGCATCAGAAGTCCATTGTTTGGTGGCATCCCAAGCATCAGAAGTCCATTGTTTGGTGGCATCCCAAGCATCAGAAGTCCATTGTTTGGTAGCTTCCCAAGCATCAGAAGTCCATTGTTTGGTAGCTTCCCAAGCATTACTAACCCACTCAGTCGTCGCATTCCAAGCGGCTGTTGTCCAATTACCGACGGCATCCCAAGCCGCTTCTCCCCAGGTTTGAATAGCATCCCAGGCATCGCTTGTCCATTGTTTAGCTGCATTCCAAGCGGCTTGTACTGTTGCCTTGGTAAACTCAACAGCATAATCAATACCATAAATAACTGCACCAATGATTTGACGATTGACTTCGGTAGTACCACGAAATGTTAATACACTGGCTACATAAGCTCCTGTTGTTGTTGCCCCTGGAATGGGGGTTATAAGACCTAACCCTGCGATGATAACCTGAATCGCAAAATAATCTGGATCAGGTAAGTAAGTAAAGAATGGACTACTTAGGGTATTGGTACTACCAATGGTGTCTATCCTTAAACCCGCTGGTTTGGTTAATCCATCCCGATCATTTTTGGGAATAATAACAGGATGAAGATGAGCATTAAGTGGATCAATTGAGGATTGATTGGATAGGATATACTGTCCAGGAATATAACGGAATCCAGCCATACTCACTATGTCTATTGAAGTAATATAGTGAGTCACTTTTTCAGCCCCAGCAAAGCTATTCGCAGCCGCAACCGAAATACCTGGAGAGTTGAAGGTGACAATATCCCCTAAATTTCCTTGGGAAGAATAATCAGCCGCTACCCACTGAGTCAATGCGCCACCGAGACTGTGGCCTGTAATATGAGGTTTAAATAAAATTGATGTGTCTTCTGGTTCACTAACTTCCTCTAACCATTGATTGAGACTACTTCTATTTGCGCTAAATTGACCATATCCTATCCCACTGGGATTGGCATCATCCCACACATCAGTTCTGAGTTGGTCGGGTTGTGTCCCACGAATTGCCAAGACGGGAGCTTTCCCTAAATCGTAAATAGTCCCTGTAGCAAAAGTCCAAGAGACATCTTGCGTCTGCAAGTCATTAACGGTTTCTAATGCTTTCTGGTAGGTTAATGAACTGGTTTCTCCCCCCAGAAATTCTTCTAAATCCATCAATAAGCGATCCCTTTCTTCACTACTATCCTTACTAATATCTGCATTAACCGGATCGCTGATTAAAACAAAGAAATTTTCATCTGATGTCAATCCTGCTGCCTGAAACCCCGTACTGCTATCATTAAAAAACTGATCGACTCGATATCCCAAATCTCCATAGGACAAACTGCTGTTCAAATCAATGTCCTGTCCTTCTTGCCAATCTCGATAGGCTGTATCTCTGGCAAAAATTTCAAAATTTTTATTCCCGCCATAATTGACTGGAGTATCCCCAAATACAGTTATTTCAATTTCTTTACTCGTTTCACCTGGTGCAAAGGTTAAAGTACCTGTAATCGGTTGATAGTCTCTCCTATCGTTACCTGTTACCCCATCAACTGCGGTCCCCACCAAGGTAAAATAGTTGACACTAACTTCAACATCGAAAGCTTCTGAAAGGGTAACAGGGAATTTGAGCTTTGCGGTTTGATTAGTGCCTTCTGCTACATCAATATAGGCATCTTGAATATTTAACCCTGGCGCAAACGTTTCAACATCATAATTCCAAGCCGTTCCTTCATCATCAGTGGCGACTATAATTTCTAATTGATCAGAATTGCCTTCAGGAATTTGTACTGTTCCTGTCTGACTTCCTCCAGTAAAGCCCGTTTCTAAGATATTTTGCCCTTCGTAACGAATGATGAAATTATCTGGAATAACAAAATGTTCATATCGAAAGGAAGCAAATCCACCACCGTTAGTATCTAGTGTTATCGTCTGAAAACTTCCTTCAAAGCCTCCACTATCTGACACACTTCCTTGTTCAATCTGAATTTCTTGACCATTTACAAATATAGTAGCGAAGTCATTCTCTTGTCTTAAGGCTTGCAACTCTGATTCAGGTAAAGATATTCCTCGAACCAATCCAGCAAAAATTTGTCCTTCATCACCTGGAGAGTCTAATTCATTGAACATACTGTCTATAGAGTGACCAAATTCCTCTAGAAGTACATCTGTTATGGCTGATACTGAATTTTCGTTGAGGAATTGTTCAGACAGATATATCGTATTTATCGTACTTGCATAACCTCCATAAACACCGTTAAGAGTCACAGTAGGGAGAATCTCAATGGAGGGCAAGGTAAAATCTCCTTTCAGCCAATTCTGAGACAAACTAAGGGCAGTCTCAGGGGTAAAACTATCCCCAAACGCTAACTGCATTTTGGCTAAAAAATCTGGTGCAGTCGCAAAGTCTCTGAGTCCTTGCTGCATTTGGTCTAAACTTAAATTTAATAAATCAGCAATTAAGGGATCTATTAATTGTAAGGGATCATTATTCGACGTGCTGGAGATGGCCATCGTTCACATACCTCTAGTTCTGACTTTTCAAGATAAATAAGGATTTTAAAGAATTAAAGAAATACTTCTCACCATGTTTTGGATTAATGATACAATAGCGATGTTAGACTTAATGTATACGTTTTAAATCAATAACGCTTACATTAAATCTTCTCTCGGCTCCTCACTCCCTGCTCCTCTACAGTCTTTTGTGTACTGGTTTCCATAGCAAGAGTCAATTGTTCAGCTAATATTTTTGCTGAAGATTCTTGTAGTAACATCCCAATGTGGGTTCCAGGGGTTTCATAAATTGTCAATTCTCCATCTACCAGTTTTCCCCATCCCAGTTGAGGATCGATAGAATAGCTGGGTGAGAATTGTCGATCTTGAGCTATGAAAAGAGTGAGGTTTCCTGGATAGATTTTTGGAGTGTATTTCTTCAATGCTTCAACGTTTTCCTGTTGAAAAATCAAATATTGCATTTCATCAGACAAGGGAAGATTTAATCTAAGAGCAAAAGGTAGATACATTTTAGATAACTGTTGTTTAAGACGCTTCCGATTTTTGTAGCTTTTTCCCTTGATGATTTGAATTGAGTTGTCGAGAAGATAAGAGAAACCCTGCTCTACAAAGTTACTCCAATGAAGCTGAATTTGCTCATTGATGGGTAACTTTTGAATCGCGTCTGGAGCGAGGGTATCAAATAATGCCAGAAGTGCCACGGTTTCCCCTTGAGATAGAAGTTGTTGTGCCATTTCATAGGCAACTGTACCCCCAAAGGATATACCTGCTAAGAAATAGGGGCCTTTGGGTTGCAACCGTTGCATTTGCATAATGTAATGAGTAGCCAAGTCCTCCACTCCATTGAAAAAATACAATTTCTTGGCTGTTGTTTGAGCATTAAGTCCATAAATCGGTTGATCTGGGCTAAGGTAACTAATGATAGGACGGCAAACATCTAGACCTCTACCTAACATATGGATAAAAAATAGAGGTGGTTTAGAACCTTTGGGTTGAATGGGAATAATAGATTTTATCGCCTCCCAGTCATAGTTTTTCGCTTCTTGAGAGATAAGGGTTGCCAGTTCCTCAACGGTTGGAAAATTATACAAGGCAGCTAAGGGAAGTTGTTTAGCAAATACTTTTTCAATCTCAGCCAACAGATGGACAGCTAATAAAGAATTACCCCCCAACTCCAAGAAATTATCTCTAATTCCAATATTGTTTAGTTGCAAAACCTGACCCCAAATATTAGCTAAAATTGCCTCTGTAGCGGTTCGAGGAGCAATATATTCATTCTGAAGAGAAGAAAAATCAGGAGTAGGAAACCCGCGATAGTCAATTTTGCCATTGGGGGTTATAGGAAAAGATTCTAAGACAACAAAAGCCGAGGGAATCATATAATCTGGTAGCTTGGTTTTTAGATATTCTCGTAGTTGATGAGCGGTATCTGATGAAGAAGAAATATTCGCGTTAAGAATCACATAAGCTACTAATAGTTTTTGACCCGCAATCTTTTCTGTGGTGGTAACTTTGGCTTCTTGTATATTGGGATGTTGGTTTAATTGAGCTTCTATTTCTCCTAATTCAATTCTAAATCCCCTAATTTTAACTTGCTTGTCTATACGACCTAAGAATTGAATATTCCCATCTGGTAGATAATAAACTAAATCTCCTGTTTTGTATAACTTACCTTCTCCAAAAGGATTGGGAATAAATTTTTTTTGTGTTAATTCCTCTCGATTTAAGTAACCACGCGCTAACCCCACACTACTAATATGTAATTCTCCAGGAACTCCAATGGGAACCAGTTGTAAATTATCATCAAGAATATAAACTTTAGTGTTAGCAACAGGACGACCAATGGGAGGGATACGATTATCTTTAATCCCTTGACAATCAAACACTGTGGTTAAAATTGTTGATTCCGTTGGACCGTAGGCGTTAAACAATTTTCTTCCTACAGACCATGTTTTTACTAAATCGCCACGACAGGTTTCTCCTGCTGCAAGAATGACCTTAAGTTGTGGCAGATTGGTATGGGGTAAGTTAGCTAAAGCAGAAGGGACAAGCATTACATGAGTAATTTGTTTTTCTTGAAAGAAATTAAGCAAATTTTTTCCTGGTAATAAAGACTCGAATGTTCCTGAACATAAACAAGCTCCAGAAGCAAGGGCCAGAAAAATTTCCCACATTGACGCATCAAAACTTAAGGATGAAAATTGTAAAACTCGACTGGATGGTTTGACTTGAAAGAGTTGAATGTGATCTGTAACTAAATTAGATAATCCCTGATGACAGATGAGAACTCCTTTCGGTTTTCCAGTCGAACCCGATGTATAGATAATGTTAGCTAAGTTTTTAGGTGCTATCTCGGTTTTAAGATTATGGCTCGATTCTTGTGAGATTGTCTCCCAATTTGAATCTAAGTTAATAAGTTGCAATGAATTAATCGACAATTTAGCATTTAAAGATTCTTGCGTCAAAATAATAGATACATTGGAATCTTCTATCATAAATTTTAATCGTTCTTGAGGGTAGCCTGAATCTAAGGGTAAGTAAACACCTCCTGCTTTTAGAATTGCTAATAATCCAATAATTCTTGTTAAAGAAGGTTCTAAACATAAGCCGATAACTTCTTCTGTATTAACCCCTATTTTTTTTAGATAGTTAGCTAATTGGTTAGATGATTGATTTAATTCCCTGTATGTTAATTTTTGATTTTCAAATCTTACAGCGATCGCATCAGGGTTTTTACTAACCTGTTGTTCAAATAACTGATGGATACATTGATCTTGAGGATAATTAGCCTCTTTCTGATTCCATTGAAATAATAATTGATTTTTCTCTTCTTCACTAATTAAGGGTAATTTCCAAAAATTTTTATCTGGTTTAGCTATAATTTCCGATAACAAGATTTCAAAATGCTCACTCATTTTTTGTATCTTAGATTCATCAAATAAATCACTATTATACTGCCATTTACCGATTAATTTTCCATCATTTTCTTCCATTAATAAAGTCAAATCTAAGTTGTAAGCAGGTTCCAATTTTTTGATAATGCTTATCGTCAAATTATTTAATTGAGGTTCTTGAATCGACTGCTCTTTTAGATCAAACATAACCTGAAAGATAGGATGATAACTTAAATCTCGTTTGGGTTGTAATATTTGAATTAACTGCTCAAATGGAATATCTTGATGAGTGTAAGCTTCTAAACAAACTGTTTTAATTTGATTGAGGAAGTTTCTAAAAGTATGACAATTAGTTAAATTACTTCGTATCGGTAAAATGTTAACAAATAAACCGATTAAATCCTTTGTTTCTTGGCTTTGACGCTCTGTAACAGGGGTACCAATAATGATGTCTTTTTGTCTACTATAACGGCTTAAGAATATCTTAAAAACTGACAGTAATATTATAAATACACTCACTCCTTCTTCTTCAGCAAGTGACTTGATGCTTGTTGTTAATACTTGTGGAATAGTAAAACTTTTTGTTAACGTTTTGTTTGTTTGAACCCTGGGACGAGGGCGATCGCTTGCTAATTCTAGTCTCGGTAAAGTACCACCTAATTGTTGTTTCCAGTAACTTATTTGAGATTCTAATACTTTTTCAGTTAAGCAATTTCTTTGCCATGAAGAAAAATCTGCATATTGAATCGAAAAAGGTTTTAAAGGAGAGTTTAAACCCTCAGAATAAGCAGTATATAGTAAATTTAATTCCTTAAATAATAAATCAAAAGAATAACTATCAAAAATAATAGGGTGAACTTTAAATAATAGTATATTAGAGTTTTGATTTAACCGCAGTAATTTCACCTGGAAGAGAAAATTATTAACTAGATTCAAAGGTTCTTGTGCTTCTTGTTCAGCGATGCTTAATCCTTCAATTAGTATTTTTTCCTGCGGAATAGAAGATAAATCAATAATCGGTAAACTAAAATCAATATGATCATCAATAATTTGAGTAACTTGTCCCTTTATAATCAGAAATTTTGTTCGTAGAATTTCGTGGCGTTTGATAATTTCAGTAATACTTTTTTTTAAAATAACAACATCGAGTGATCCTTGAATATACAAAATACATGAAAAATTATCTCCTGTATTTTCTTGTTGTAATTGTTCTAAAAACCAAATACGCTGTTGAGCAAAAGAGAGAGGAATTACTCCTTGATTTTGTCTTTTTGTAATTGGAAATAATAAATCGTTATTAATTGATTGTTGATAATTACCCATCATGTCATCTTGAACTCACATGGTTATAGGAAACAATAATATATCAAAATTTTCCATTTTGGGAAAACTAACACGAAAAATAACCTTAAAAATAACATTAAAACTAACATAGTACGAATAACTTTGATTACCAAAGCCCTAGTTAAGTTTTTAGTTTATTATGTCCGACAATCTTCAGAAATTTTCCGCTGCCTTACCCGAGGAAGTTACCTTTACCTGGAATAATCCTGGAACGGGATTTGGAGATCCTAGCTATCTGAACCTTAATATCAATAGTGGGAGTACCCTAGATGGCTTATACGATGCTTGGTGTGTAGATACAGATCGCCTTCTTTTCGGCGCATCAAAAGGGAAAGTATTTTCCAGCTATGAAGAACTCCCCCCTGAACTCTTAGGCCCTGGGAACATCGAAAAACCCGAAAACCTCGACTCCGTAAATTGGATCATTAATCAGGGTTTAGTGGGGACAGAATTATTCGATGAAACTGGGAATAGTCTAGGAATAGTAACCTATGGAGATGTACAAAGAGCCATTTGGGAGATCATTGATGATGAGAACACAACAGGGGGTTTAGGACCCTTTAGCGAAGAAAGAGCGCAAAGAATTGCGGAATTAGCTTTAACTCAAGGAGATGGGTTTGTCCCAGAGTTTGGGGACAAACTAGCAGTAATTATTACACCAGATACCACCGATGATGGAGTATTCAACCCCGATAGGCAGTTTGTCATCGTCGAAGTAGAATTATCAAAATTAGGAGACTTTGTTTTTGAAGATAGCAACGCTAATGGGATTCAAGATGGAGGAGAAAATGGCATTGAAGGAGTCACCGTCAACTTATTAGCCGATATAGATGGAGACGGAGAAATAGAAGCAGGAGAAATAGTCGATAGCACCACCACCGATGCTGATGGGATGTATATGTTTACGGTGGTTGCGGGGGATTATAAAGTTGAATTTGAACAACCCGATGGGTTTGAAGTCAGTCCAGCCAATCAAGGGGGAGATGATACAGTTGATAGTGATGGTCTGATTTCTGATGTAATTAACCTAGATCCAGGAGAAAATGACCCCACCATTGACCAGGGTTTTTATCAAACCGCATCGTTAGGAGACTTCGTCTTTGAAGATGACAACGCTAACGGGATTCAAGATAATGGAGAAGCCGGTATTGCAGGGGTTGAAGTCAAACTCTTAGCGGATCTTGATAATGATGGTGAAATTGACGATGTGGTTGAAACCGACATCACCGCAGGAGATGGAAGTTACGCCTTCACAGGTTTAACCCCTGGAGTCGAGTACAAAGTCATGTTTACTCAACCGGATGGGTTTGATGGTGTGAGTCCTTTCCAAGCAGGAAACAACACAGCAGTGGACTCTGACGCTGACCCCAACAACGGTTTAATGTCCGATGTGGTGGTCTTAGGTTCTGGCGAAAATAACCCTACCATCGATGCAGGGTTCTTCAAAACAGCAGGTTTAGGTGATTTCGTTTTTCTGGATGATAACCGCAATGGTATTCAAGATGCAGGAGAAGCAGGAGTTGAAGGGGTCTTAGTTAAACTGCAAAACCCCGATGGTAGTGCCGTCTTAGATGATGCAGGTAATCCTATCACCACCATGACCGATGCCAATGGAGAATACGCCTTTACTGGGTTAACCCCTGGGGAATACAAAGTCATGTTTGTGGCACCAGATGGCTTTGAATTTACCACTGCTAATGCAGGTGGCGATGACACCGTTGATAGTGATGCTGATCCCACCATGAACGGTATGACTCAAACTGTTGTTTTAGAGTCAGGAGACTTCAACGATACCCTAGACGCAGGCTTAATTCAACTCATCCCTAGTATTGACATTGAGAAATTTACCAATGGGGTCGATGCTGACAGTCCAGATGAAGCACCAGAAATCCTTGCAGGTGATACAGTAACTTGGACTTATGAAGTAACCAACACTGGGGAAGTTGATTTTGACGAAAGCGAAGTTGTAGTAACGGATGACCAAGAAGGAGTTATCACCGAAATTATTGATAAAGGAGACGGAGATAATCTCTTAGAGGTTGGTGAAACCTGGATTTACCAAAAAACAGGAATTGCTCAAGATTTATCTACCGTTGTTAATACTGTCATTGATTTTGAAACCGATGGTTCTGGCAATCCTTTACCTGCTGGTACTGTTATTGATAACGAATACCAGAATCTCGGTTTAACTATCTCTGCTACTGGATTTGGTGCCATGATCTTTGATAGTGCTAATCCAACTGGTGGAGATGATGATTTAGCAACCGATAGTGAAGGCAACATCTTAATTATTTCTGAAGATGGAGATAGTTCTGATCCTGATGATAATGCTGGTGGTGGTGTCATTACTTTTGATTTGGACAATCCAGTTACTGTTAACTCCATCAACTTTGTGGATATCGAAGAAGCTGGTGGTATCGTTTTCACAACTGATGCTGATGGAAATGTTACCACTACTGCTATTCCTGCCCCTGGTAACGGTAGTCTCCAAACACTCAACATCAATGATAGTGATGTTGTCAAGATAGAAGTTGATTTAGTTGGTAGTGGTGCTATTTCTGGGTTAGATTTCGACACCATCAGCACTGGTATTTATAAAAATACTGGAACGGTGGTTGCTGGTGATGTAACAGATGAAGATCACTCTCATTACATTAATTTACCTGCTGATCCTGGTATCGAGATCGAAAAATTTGTCAATGGAATTGATGTTACCGATCTGACTAACCTTCCTGAAATTGCTGCTGGTAGTGATGTTACCTTTACTTACCTAGTTACTAATACGGGTAACATTGCTTTTGCTGCTAATGAAATCTTTGTTACAGACGACAATGGAACCATCGGAGATGGTAGCGATGACTTTACTCCTACTTTAGATGTTTCTACAGACCAAGGTTCTGATGGCATTCTCAGTGTGGGGGAAACTTGGACGTATGTTTCTGCTACTCAAGCAGCCCAAGATTTAACCATAACCACCCCTGAAGAACACCTCACATTTGTCTTGACCGGAAATAGTTCCACCACTGGAAATAACGGCAATATTCGCACGTTTATGGAAAATGGTGTTTCTGTTGATGTCAGTGCCTTTAGTAGTGATAAGTCCGGTGGTAACTGGCGAACCGCTTACCTTGGAGCTTATGGTGGTGGTTTAGGTGTTACCAATCGTAATGAGAGTGGTTCTCATCACCGAGTCGATAATGGCGGTAGTAACGACTATATTCTCTTTGAGTTTGACAAAGAAGTAACCGTTGATCGCGCCTTCCTCGATTCCATTAGCCATGATAGCGATATCACCGTTTGGATTGGCGATCGCAATGGAGATATTACCCATTTAAACAGCCAGATCTTGAATAGCTTCGCCAAGGAATATAACTCTGGTGGTTCTGGTGGCTCTGATAACGCTCGTTGGGCTAATATTAACGCTGATGAGTTAGTGGGTGACACGCTGGTGATTGCTGCGCGTGACAATGACCACGACGATGCCTTCAAGTTGAAAAAACTGGATATTTCTGTACCTGGTGAAACCATTGTTGGCAATTATATCAATACCGCAGTTGTCACTGCTGATTCTGTCACTGATAGCGATATGAGTGGTTACACGAATCCTGCTCTCCCCTCTGACCCCATTAAAACTACTTTTCATCTTACCGGTAACAGTCCTTTAGATGGTCCTGACGGTAATGTTCGCACCTTTAGCGAAGATGGTCTTTCTGTAGATGTTAGTGCTTTTAGCCGAGGCAAAGATGATTTAACTGGACAATGGAAAGATGCTTATCTCGGTGCTTATTCTGGTGGTTTAGGGGTAACTGACCAAAGTGAAGGTACTCATGCTCACCGAGTCGATAACTTAGGACAGAATTTCAACTATGTTCTCTTCAAGTTCTCTAAAGAAGTTGAAGTTGATCGCGCTTATTTAGATGCAGTTGATTATGACGCTGATATTAAGTATTGGATTGGTGATACGAATGCCACTTCTTTGAATGATGCTCTGCTCGACAGTTTCTACAGTGAAATCAATGAAACCCCTGGTATTGGTGAGTATTCTCCTCGTTGGGCTGATATTAATAGCGGTGGACTAACCGGTAATACTTTAATTATCGCTGCCAACCCTGATGAGCATACCTTTGAGGATTCCTTCAAGATTGGTAAATTAGAAGTTCATCACATCTAAATCATCACCTGATTAATTGAATCAATACGCCGAACCGAGAAAACAAACTTTTCTCGGTTCTTATACCAAATCCGCTTCTAAATTCTCTAAAAATTGAATAGGGTGGGCTATAAAAGGGATTTAACCCTACACCCTACACCCTACACCCCACACCCCAAACTAGATATCTCTAGCTATTTTTGAGAACTGATATTATGTTGTTAAAGAAGCGGAGGAAAATACTTGTTCTAAAATAAGATTAATTAGGCAATTTTTCTTAATTACTGTATAATCTCAATGCCATTTATCTTCAGTTTTCATATTCATGGATAACGCCTTATTAGTTCAACTCATTGGCATTAGCGGTTACATCATTTATATCACCACTTCAGCAGGAGTATATGGAATTTTCGCCCTGGGGTTAAATTTACAATGGGGGTTTACAGGACTCATTAATTTTGGTGTGGTAGGTTTTATGACTTTGGGGGCTTATACTAGCGTCTTATTAACGTTAGCAGGGGTTCCTTTTATTTTAGCTGTTTTAGTTGGAGCTATTTTAGCCGCTATTTTAGGGTTATTAATTGGACTGTCTACCCTACGTCTTCGAGAAGATTATTTGGCTATTGTCACTATCGGAGTCTCAGAATTAGTTCGTTTATTTGCTTTAAATGAAGAATGGTTAACCAAAGGAGCATTAGGGTTAAGACAATATCCTTTACCTCTGAATATAGAAGCCAATTTTCCTATCAAACTATTATTAATTTCTATTTTAACCCTATTGGCTATTTATGCAGAATGGACCCTTTATAAGAGTTTAGCTTATCAGTGGAAACAAAATAAAGAAATACAAGGCAAAAGTTATCAACCGAGAAAACCAATTAGTTTAATTATTTGGGGGATTATTGCCACAACTTTAATTTTATTAGTTTATATAACAGGAACAACAGCCCTCTATTTCTATACTTATAAAGCAGGACTGATGGTTTTGGTTCTATCGGTTTTAGCTTTAATTTATGCTAGTTTGGAATTTTTGGTTAATTCCCCTTGGGGACGTATCTTAAAAGCGATTCGAGAAGACGAACAAGTTCCTAAAGCATTGGGTAAAAATATCCTTTTATATAAGTTACAATCCTTTATGTTAGGCGGAGCGATCGCTGGTATTGCAGGAGCTTTCTTTGCTTGGCAATTAACCACTATTTACCCTGATAAGTTTGATCCTTTAATTACTTTTAATACTTGGATTATCGTGGTTTTAGGCGGTTCAGGAAGTAATGCCGGAACCCTTTTAGGAGCAATCATTTTTTGGGGTTATGATTCTCTAACTCGTTTTGTTTTGCCTCAACTGGGGATTTTAAGTCCCAGTCAAGCTGGTTATTTTAGAATTATGATTATTGGTCTAATTTTAATGATTTTAATGGTTTGGCGACCCCAAGGTATTTTAGGAAAAAAGGAA
Organism: Crocosphaera sp.; assembly: GCA_030064955.1. Classification (GTDB taxonomy): domain Bacteria; phylum Cyanobacteriota; class Cyanobacteriia; order Cyanobacteriales; family Microcystaceae; genus Crocosphaera. The sequence continues at coordinate 28,282 of JASJDW010000004.1, read as the reverse complement.
GAATTAACGTTAGGTCGTTAGTTACAGCAGTTTTCGACTATAAATTATCTAAAAAATCCTCTAAACAAGTGTTTGTTTGTATTAAAATGTTTTTTAAAGTGAGAGGATTGAGTTCTTGTCGAGGATGAGGAATGGGAACAGTAATGGTATTAGTTTCTGTTTTTTTTAAGATGAAATGATCTCCCTTATGTCTATCTTTTTCAAATCCTAATTTCTGAAACGCTTTAATGGCTTTTCTACTAGAAATATTAGTTAAGTTAGATGTAGGAATTGATGGATAATCATTATTAGTTGTTTTTGTTTCGTCAATAATGTTATTATCTTCTTTATAGTTTTCTAGGACAAATTCTAAGTATTTATTTTTTTCAGTTTCTGAGTTTAAATTTTCTCGAAGAGCTTTATTTTGTAGAATCAATTTTTCTTTTTCTTGCTCTATATTTTGCGCTTCTTCAAAAGCATATTGCGATTCTAATTTTAATAGATTGATTTGTCGTTCAAATTCTTTTTGTATGGTTTCTTCCCTCTGTTGAATGGATTTTTTGTTAGATAGTTGTAATTCCTGCAAATCATTGATTTTTTCTTTATTCTCTTTATTTTGAGTCATTAAGAGTTCAATTTTTTCTCTAAGAGATTTAATTTGTTTTTTACTTTCTTTTTCTAAAACTTGTTGCTCTTCTAATTGTAACAATAAATAATTTTTTTCTTGTTTGATTTCTTCTAACTCCTGAGACTTTTCTTGCCAAACTTCTAAAATTAAAATTTCTTGTTCATATTCTTGAATAATAGTTTGAAGATTTTGTATTTTTTGAGTTTGATAATTTTCCAACTCTTCTAATTTCTTTCGCTCTTTTTCTCTTTCTTCAATTAAACGTGAATTTTGCACAAGTTTTTCTTTAAGATTATCCTGAAGAATCGTAATTTCTTTTTGTAGTTGAATTTGCTGATATTTTAACATTTCTTGATTTTGATCAGCAATTTTTCTTTTGTCTATTTCTTGTTTTACCAGTTCTTTTTCTAATTTTAGTCTTTGGGATAATTGTTCTTTTTCTCTGAGGGTTAAAAGTCGATAGCTCACAAAACATTCAATAAAACTCCAGATAAACAATCCACCAATTATAAATAATAATATTGTCAAATTATAAATAGGAAAGCGACTATTCCTTTCAAAAGGATTTTCAAGCCATTGTAATAGTTCTTGTGAAAATTCTTCGGAAATATTACTAATATAATAAACTCGAGCAATAATCAATTCTTCATCAATCAAGTCTTGATCATCATTTCCCCCATCTCTTTCACTAAAATAATAGGTTTTAGCTTCTGATAACAACGGATCTAAAAGTAAATCATAAGGATAATTGTTAAGGGTATCAGTGGATAGATTCTTGAGCCAATTTTTCCTATTACTTAAATTTTTATAAGAATAATTAGTGATTTTTTTCCCTTCTACATCTGTAATAATTAATCCTTGTAAACCATGATAATTAGTATTTAAAATCTGGTTAACTTGCTCTGTATCATTATTAGTGATAGCATAGGACAAAGCCAAAGGAACTGTGGGAAGTAAAATATCAGAATCCAACCTTTGTGATGAGAAAAAAGAATGATTATGATAGGTATAATAAGTTTGACGAACTGCCAGTATCCCAAAGACCAATAATAATAACTCGATAATAATTAGTCGGCCAACAATAACCGCAACTTGTCGATAGGATAACTGCCTTCTTAAGATCGGAAATATCATTCTCTTAAGATTTAAGTATAAGGTTTAATTATAATCATTAAATTGACAAAAATTCAAGTTTTCTTTATATTATTTAACCTATGAAGTAACTTTTTGAAAGATGAACCATTTCATGAATCCTGTGATCCAGTGACACTCTATGCAAAAATAGTAAAGTTGTAAATCATCCCCATCATAGCTTTATTAGGAGGATCATAGAGAGTTAATGAATATGAAAATTGGCGATCGCATTCGCGTTATAGAATCTGTTATTGTTTATCATCATCCTCAACATAAGAAAGAACCATTTGACCTCAAAGGAATGGAAGGGGAGATAATTGACATTGTTACCAACTGGCAGGGTAGGCCAGTTAGTGCTAACCTACCCGTATTAGTCAAGTTTGAGAAACGATTTCGAGCGCATTTTCGTGACAACGAAGTAGAAGTCATAGAAACAGCTTAGAAGTAGAGGGGTTAAGGCGTTGAGAGGCTTACCCTATCTGCCCTTAATCCATATCTTACCTAAAATGACAGTCTAAAGTATGAGAACACAGCAACCTATGAATCCCTTTTTTAAGAGACTTTCTGCGGTCATTCGTTTTGCCATCCCTGTAGCTGTCTGTTTATGTTTAGTTCTAGTGACTATTATTCCTGGTTTAAATGCTTCCCCTGTAAAAGTTACCCTGTTGATGCAAGCCTTAGAAGCAGCCCAATGGGAACCTTTTGTGCAAGAATTTAACGAAAAACACCCTGATATTGAATTAGAAATTATTGAAGGTCCCAATGCAACCAACCAAGTAGAAGACTTGTACACTTCCTCATTTTTATTGGGAAACTCCCCTTACGATCTTGTTTTTATGGATATTGTCTGGGTTCCTAAATTTGCAGCAGCAGGATGGTTAAGAAGTTTATCTGATCGAGTCTCATCAGCAGAGTTAGCAGATTTTTTAGAAGGGGATATCAATGGAGGACGCTACCAAGGAGAATTATATCGGATGCCGGTGCGCTCTGATGGAGGAATGCTTTATTATCGTACTGATTTATTAGACCAAGGTGGATATAAACCCCCGAATACCTTTACGGAATTGTTAGATATCTCCCAAACCTTACAAAAACAAAACCTAGTAGAATGGGGTTATTTATGGCAGGGAAAACAGTATGAAGGGCTACCTGCTATGTTTGTCGAAGTTTTAGCCGGATATGGGGCTTTTTGGGTTGATCCAGCTACCTTAGAAGTGGGTTTAGATAGTCCCGAAGCCATAGAAGCGGTGAAATTTTTGCGTAGTACCTTAGAAAAACAAGTGTCACCGCCAGGTATTACCACTTATGCTGAAGAAGAAGCTCGCCGTCTCTTTCAAAATGGGGATGCTGTATTTATGCGTAACTGGCCTTACGCTTTTGGACTCTTATCCGCTGATGATTCCCCTGTTCAGGGCAAATTTGCCATTAAACCGATGGTTCACGCCCCTAACTACCCTAGCGGGGCTTGTTTAGGGGGTTGGGGTCTTGGCATTACCACCAGCAGTAAACATCCAGACGCAGCCTGGGAAGTGGCTAAATTTTTCAGCAGCGAAGACATACAACGAAGATTTATCCTAGCCACAGGCTATGTTCCCAGTCGTCGTGCCTTATTTAATGATCTTGAAATTTTAGCGAAATATCCCCATTATTCCCAATTATTGGAGGTGGTGGAAAATGCAGCATTACGCCCGCCTATTGCTCAATATGCCCAAGCTTCGGATATTTTACAACGTTATCTGAGTGCAGCCATAACGGATCAAATGACTCCAGAAGAAGCTATGAATAAAGCAGCCAATGAAACAAGACGGTTATTGGGAGCAGGAAGTTAGGAGCGCCGGAGTTGGGAGCAGGGAGAAAATTTACTGATAGCATGTTTATTTCCATTTAATATAAGGATAAGTAAGATTACCGAATCATCTAAGTATTTTTAGGGATATTTTTTGTATTATTAATTGCTAGTTTTAGTATAAATAACCATTTTTGAAAAATAAGAAGACAAACTTTTTTTCTTGTCATACAATAGTATTTAAAAGTAATTTTGATCGGTTTTTTACTGATTTAAAATCTCTATAATTTAATTAAATGTTTTGCCTGGAAAGCATATATTTTCAAGCCAATTTTTTATATTTTATATCAAAAAAAGTTGTCTTTAAAATAGAAAGGGCTATAAAAAATGTCAAAAAAAACCTTAATTACAACAATTGTTAAACCCATTCCTTTGATAATATCCTTCGGAGTTGCTTGTTTAGCGTCCACACCAGCTTCAGCAGAGTTATTAATTGAACCTTTTGAATTATTAATCATTGATCCTGATGCGACCGATCCACCTAGCATCACATCAATTAATCCTTCTTCTTCGCAATTTTCTAATGGTGGTAATCCCAATTCATCTAACCTTAGTATTACTCCTTCCTCTTCTCCATTTGTAAGTTCTCAAAGTTCACGAAATTCTTCTAATGGTAATGGGAATAATGATAGTGGAACAGAAACCAGTGACACAACCTCATCAGATTCTAGTAGTAGTTCTAGTGATTCAGTACCACAAAATACTGAAACCACTGATTTAGTGACCGTCGCATCAATGCTACAACCCAATGGCAATAACCCAGATGGGACCTCCGATAATCCAGATAATCCCGATACTGATAATCCTGGAACCGTAACCTCTACAGCTACTCCCATTCCTGAACCTACATCGGTGACGGCCTTAGCTATGATAGGATTAGTGGGTGTTTTAGCTAAACGCAACCGAAGTAATTGCTCATAGTCAATGAAAAGTCTTCTTTTTCAAGAAGAGTTCGACGAAATTAGGTTACGGTGATGTGAGGGAGTCAGGAGTCAGGAGTCAGGAGTCAGAATATTCAATATTTCTGCAAAATAATGAATAATAGGGAGCAGGGAGCAGAGGGAGACTGGGAGACAAGGGAAACTATTCTGACTTCCCACACTTCCCACACTTCCCACACACCCCATCACCCCATCACCCCGACACCCCACAGCCACCCCCATTGGCTAAGATAGCTGCTTGAGTGCGATCGCGAACATTCAAGCGATTTAAAATATTAGTAACGTGATTTTTAACGGTTTTTTCAGAAATATAAAGTTCTTGAGCAATTTCTCGATTATTGGAGCCTTTGGCTATTAATTGTAGAATTTCTTTTTCTCTAGGGGTAAGTTGCTCTAATTCTGGCGGTGGTTTAGCCGTTGAAATGATTAGTTGTTGGCTGACTTTTTGACCGATTCCTGGCCCTAATTGAGTATAGCCTTTATGGACTGCTTGAATTGCCTGAGCTAATTCTTCTGAAGGGGTATCTTTCAGTAAATAGCCTGCTGCACCATGTCTCAGTGCTTGGGTCACATATTCATCGGTATCAAAGGTAGTAAGAATTAATACTTTGATTTGGGGAAAACGTTGACAAATTTCTTTGGTAGCAATCACTCCATTCATTTCAGGCATCCGCACATCCATGAGTATGACATCAGGTTGCAAGGTTTCTGCTTGATAAATTGCTGTTTTCCCATCGTTAGCTTCACCCACAATGTCTAAGGTGGTTTCAAGGGTGAGTAGAGCTTTTAATCCCCGCCGGATGAGTTTTTCATCATCAACCAACAAAATACGAATTACCATTGTTCTGTTCTATTGTTATCAGGTAAAGGCAACTCAGCCATAATACAGCAACCCCGATCTAGAGATGTCTCAATTTTTAACCATCCATCCAATGCTAAGGCGCGTTCTTCCATACTTTGCAAGCCAAAACCTTTTGGCTGTTCATTCAAATTAAATCCTTTTCCATTATCTTGAACCATTAAAGATAGATTCTCCTGAGTTTGAATATTGATAGTTACTTCTGTTGCTTGTGCATATTTACAAATGTTGGTAAGCGCTTCTTGCACGATACGATAAATCGAAGCTTTCATCTGTGCAGGAAGAGGAAAATCTATTTTAATCTTGCATTGGGGTAAGATGCCAGTAGACTTATAAAAATCTGTTGTTAAAGTGGTGAGTGCTTCTTTTAGGGATTGATTTTGCCAGGATTCAAACCGTAAGGTAGCAACAGATTTACGAACTTCATCGAGAGCAGTTGATCCCATTTTCTTAGCATCTGCTAAAAAGATAGACGCTTCTTGTGGATTTCGTTGGCTGAGTTTCCATGCTGCTTCTAAATTAATATTGAGAACTGTAAGATAATGTCCCAAAGAATCATGAATTTCTTGAGCGATACGATTACGTTCTTTTAAAGTAGCAATATCTTCTATTTTTAAGGCATATTGACGTAGTTTATTATTAGCGAGTGCCAATTGTGCTTTTGACTCTCTATCCGATAACACTGCATTAACTAAGAGTTGTAAAAAAATCAAAAATAGTCCAAATAAAATACCAGCAGTCAAAAAGAATAGTCTAAACTGTTCTGCCAATTCATCCTGGAAGGGAAAAGGAATATTGCTTAGCCTGCGATTGGAGATTAGGGGAAGTAAAAAAAAAGTCAATCCACTGATTAAAAGACTGACTTTTTGTTTAAAGATCAAGCTATTACGAATGGCGAAGATAACGTGAAATAAAATAGGCGATCGGATACGATCAACGTAGAAACTCACACAAATTAAGAAAAATTCTAAGCCAACATAAATAGCTCGGTTCACCAATTTCTTTTTGGGTAATTTTAGTCCCATCAATCCGAAGAATACCAAAATAATCAAATTAAATAATAATAACCTGGGAGATTGATGAATCGGAAAACGGATAATTTCACTTAAAGCAGCGATAGCCAAAGAAATCCATTCTAAATAAAGTAAAAAACGAATCGGATGAGTTTTAATCATAAACCATTCAATATAAAATTCTCTTTTAACATCAGTAAATACTGCTTTGTTTGACTTGAAGAGTATCATACTTGATCTTTCTCGAAAACTCCAGGTTTCAACATCGACGAGGTTTAACAATCAATAATCAACACATTTAGGACTAAAGTCCTAGTTATATTTGGGTCTTTTGCCTCATGTAACTTTAAGGGATTTCTTCGTAAGGTAAATATATGGATTTTCTTGAGGATAAATTGATGAAAAAACTAAAATTTCCATTGCTTTTTATAGGTGTCGCGGTACTGGGTATCATGACAAATTGTATGACTAGCTATGCTCAACCTACCCAGATTTTTGCTGAAACTTTTTTTCCTATTGCTTCAGATTTGAACCTTTCTACTGAACAGAAAAATGAACTAAAACAAATCCAGGAAAACACTAATTCCCAACTCAAAACCATTCTAACCCCACAACAACAAGAAAAACTACAAGGTATTAGAACAAATAGACAAAACACTAGAGAAATGTTTGCTCAACTTAACTTAACCCAAGAACAACGCAATCAAGTTCAAACAATTTTTCGTTCAGCAAAAGAGCAAAGTTTTCAAGTGTTAACAGAAGAACAACGTCAACAAATTCGTCAACAAATGAATGTTCGTCAAACACCGAACAGATTCAGACGGGGTAATTGATAAGTTGTAAAAATTTCTGAAAATTCTTTTTTGTATTCATTACTCACAGACAACAATAAAATCATGAAAATTTCCAGTAAAATTTCCGAAACTCAACAAGAAAACATCCAACAACTCTCTGAAACTTTGACAGGAATTCGAGAACAATCAGAAGTCACATTTAAAGATAAGCAAAATCTCGCTGAATCCATTGCTGACTATTTTCAAGGAGAAGGAACCTTAACAGATATCACAACTTACCTCCAAGAAATTCTGGATAATGCCAATATTACTGAAGCTGATATCCAAGAAATTAAATCGGATTTTGAAGCGATTAAAACGGAATTTATCGCTAATAATCCTAACTTTCCTGTCGAAGAGTTACCGTTGGATTTTGGGAAATTACCTATCAATAAAGAACAGTTTATTTCCAAATTACAAGACTTTGTATCAGAAAGAGATTTGCTTTCTGGGGATAAATTACCTGGCAAATTTCCTTTCCGAAAAGCTTTTCATTTAAGAGACAGTTTACCTGATTTTAAAGGGGTAACAGAAGAAGGTTTACCTGAAAGTCTTTTTGCTGATAAAATTTCTGATACTCAACAAGAAAACATCCAACAACTCTCTGAAACCTTGACGGAAATTCGAGAACAATCAGAAGTTACATTTAGAGATAAGCAAAATCTCGCTGAATCCATTGCTGATTATTTTCAAGGAGAAGGAACTTTGAGAGATATCAAAGCTTCTGTCCAAGAAATTCTGGATAATGCCAATATTACTGAAGCTGATATCCAAGAAATTAAGTCGGATCTGGAAGCGATTAAAACGGAATTTGTCGCTAATAACCCTAACTTTCCTGTTGAAAAGTTACCATTGGATTTTGGAAAATTACCTACCAACAAAGAAAAGTTTATTTCTAAATTACAAGACTTTGTATCAGAAAGAGATTTGCTTTCTGGGGATAAATTACCTGGCCAGTTTCCTTTCCAACGATCTGTTGATTTAGGAGAACGTTTTCCTAATTTTAAAGGGGTAAGAAAAAACAATTTACCTGAGATAGATGAACTCACAAAAGGAGGCGTTTTAGGAAAAGTATTGGATAACAAAACAGCATTAACAAGTCGATTTGATGGTCCTTTTTTACCTAATTTTGGTGAAGTCATTTCAGAAGATAGGTTAATGAATGATATGCTAGAAAGACCTGATTTTTCAGGAATAGGAACATCCCCAAATAATTTCAAGGATGTTATGGGAGAATTTGATGAAATTTTTGCGAATTTAGCTCCTGATATGTCAACCTCTCTCGGTTAATAGGGTTACATTACTCACGAATTCAGGTTCCTTGAAATCTTGAAGAAATGATGTTAGAAAGAGGGGATAAAGGTTGTTCTGTCTCAATATAGCAGTTCCCATACTTGTGAGGTACAAAGTTTTCTAGTTTTAGGAGTCAGGAGTCAGGAGTTCCTCGCTCCGCTCCGGCTAAGCGCGAACAGGAGTTAGGGATTAAATATTAGATGTACCTCACTCGTTAAGAGAAACGCTATAGATTCTTTTTGATTCTTTTTGAGACACACTATCCCCCTTACTAACATTTTTAACTTGTCCTTTAAGTTAATCTTGCAATTAACAGATATTCTATGTTATATTAGGTAATTGTGTCGAAATTTTATATAAATTTATGCCTAAACTAAAAACGCGCAAAGCTGCTGCTAAGCGTTTTCGAGTAACAGGAAGCGGTAAGAAGATTGTGCGGCGGAAAGCCATGAAAAATCACTTATTAAACCATAAAAGTGCGGAGAGAAAGCGTCGTCGCCTGTCTAATACAGCCTTAGTTAGCGAACAAGACGAACCAAACGTTCGCTTAATGCTACCTTACATCTAAAATCAACTCGATCACTTACGTACATTAACATAGAAACGCTATGACAAGGGTAAAACGGGGCAATGTTGCCCGTAAACGTCGTAAAAAAATCCTTAAACTCGCCAAAGGATTTAGAGGAAGCCACTCTCGGCTATTCCGTACCGCTAATCAGCAGGTGATGAAAGCATTGCGAAATGCTTACCGCGATCGCCGTAAACGGAAACGGGATTTTCGTCGCTTGTGGATCACTCGGATCAATGCTGCAGCCAGGGAAAATGGCATGAGTTACAGTCAATTAATTGGTCAGATGAAGAAAGCTAATATTGGAATCAATCGTAAGATGTTAGCACAATTAGCAATTCTTGATCCTCAAGCCTTTGCCAAAGTGGTAGAAACAGCTAGTGCAGCCAAATAATGGATAATTGATAATGGATAAGTCAACTACCTCGATTCGCTATCGCGCTCATTCGAGGCTTGCCTCTAGACTCCACCTCAACTCTAAGAACCTTTGCAAGTCCTTAGCTTTGGCTTCAACGCCTGACACATCAGGGGATGCTGACAAAATCCCCGTACTCATCCAGTCTTGCCGAATAAGCAACGCTCTGAGTGCAACATTTCTCGCCCCCACTAAATCAGCATGAAGTTTATAGCCACAACACTTACAGTCAAACAGCAGTCCTTTATTGGGTCTATTCTCTTTAGAAACGTGACCACATTTAGGACACATTTGGCTAGTATAATGGGCTGGAACTTTTAGAGCTAAAGAGTTATTTAGAACAGCTTTATAGTCAATAAGACAATGCAATTGGGCAAAAGACCATTTAGCTTTGTTTCTATTAGCCTTTCGCTGTTTTTTACTTGCCCTTTTCCCAGAAAAGAAGCGAGTTTTTTCTCTAATATGGGTCAAGTTTTCCAGTCCAATTAAGCTGTTAGGTTGCGCTATTTCCTTGCTAATTTGGTGGTTAATATCAGCAATAAACCGTCTTTCTCTGCCAGATAACGCAATTAATCTACGTTTAGCTGACCGAGTGCCTTTATGCTGTAATGATTTTCTCGCTTTATAATAACGATTAGCCTTGTGCCTGATTTGTTTACCAGAAAAGAACTGACTGCTGTTATCAATCCCTGCACTTACGGAAAGATATCGTTGTCCGACATCTATCCCTTTTATCTTACTTATGTTTTCTGGTTTTATGTCAGGCAATTCTATTTCTAGACTAACTAACAAGTAGTATGTCTTACTGGGACGATTGTAATATATCTTAGCTGCACCTATTTTAGAACCATTTTTAATTAATTCTAAGTGCTTAGAATAACCAGCATAATTTACAACTATCCGTCCTGATAAAGTGACAATACTAACTTTTTGGTCAGTCTTAAAAGAGTAATCACGCTGATAATTAAGAGTACAAGTTCTAGATATAAACTTTTGTGGTTTATCTAGACCTTTATACCTTTTCTTGGTGTATCCTTGCTCTTTAGCTTGCTGATTTTGTCTAAACTTAGTCCATTGGGTTTTATAAGTAGCTGCTACCTGTCTTGGTACGTTGCATGACATTTGCGAAGGAAGTTTAAAATTGCCTCTAATATCACGATAAACAAGTTTTTGTAGCTTAGCGGCTTGACTCAGCTTATTGTTATCAAAAGCTATCCGAGAAGCATAATTTAAAGCATCTCGATAAGCCAAAGTCACTTGCCTCACAGATTCTTTTTGCTCTGGAGTCATGATTAACTTTAATTTGGCAGTAATGATTTGCTTCATTTTTAAGTTTCACAAGAATAGCCTTATTGTAATTCTTGTGAAAAAGAGTGTCAAGTTGGTGATTTTCGGGGCATCGAACCCTCCTCGCGCTACCCAGTGCGTCGTCTTACGACGCGGGGTTGCTCGTCTCAATCACCACGCTCTACCTCCCCACTCCGCAAGCTGAGAGTGGGGACTCTCGCTTATTATGTTGATATTTCATTATCAATTATTCATAGCAAAATTGAGGTACTTCGCCACAACTCATGGGACAATAGAAAAGGCGATCGCAGTTAGCAAATAATGAGTCAGCAACCGAAAATAATTGTCTTAGATGATGATCCAACTGGTTCCCAAACGGTACATAGTTGTTTACTGTTGATGCAGTGGGATGTTGAGACGTTAAGATTAGGGTTAAGGGATGACGTTCCTATTTTCTTTGTTTTGACCAATACAAGGGCATTAACCCCCCAAAAAGCAGCAGAAGTCACTAAGGAAGTGTGTCATAATCTCAAAATTGCCCTGGAAGCAGAAAAAATAGCAGATTTTTTAATTGTTAGTCGTTCAGATTCCACCCTCCGAGGTCATTATCCCATAGAAACCGATGTTATTGCTGAAGAATTAGGCGGTTTTGACGCTCATTTTTTAATTCCTGCTTTTTTTGAAGGAGGAAGACAAACTATTGATAGTGTTCATTATTTAAACATTGAGGGGACATTAACCCCTGTTCATGAAACAGAGTTTGCAAAAGATTCTGTTTTTGCTTATCACTATAGTTATCTACCAGACTATGTAGAAGAAAAGACCAAAGGACAAATTAAAGCAACAGAAGTAGAACGATTTTTATTAGAGGATATTCGACAAGGTAGCTTAGAAAGATTAATGCAGCTACAAGAGAATCAATGTGGAGTGGTTGATGGAGAAAGACAAGAAGATTTAGATAAGTTTGCTGAAGATTTATTAACCGCAGCAGCATCAGGAAAACGGTTTTTATTCCGTAGTGCTGCTAGTATTCTAACCTCTTTAGCGCAATTGGGTAAACAACCTATCTCCGCAGAAGAGATGGCAAAATATAAGCCAACAAATAAACCTGGAGTAGTTTTAGTGGGTTCTCATGTGAAGAAAACCACCCAACAATTGCAAGACTTATTAACGCAATCAGATGTAGTGGGAATAGAAGTTGATGTAAAAGAATTACGAGATCATCCTGATAAGAAAGATGATTTATTAAACAGCATTTTAGAACAAGTTAAAAGCGTTTATGAACAAAATAAAACCCCTGTGGTTTATACCAGTCGGGAAGAATTAACCTTTGAAACCGTACAAAAAAGATTAGATTTTGGGGTAGCTGTTTCCTCTTTATTAATGGAGGTGGTTCAAGGTTTACCCCGTGATATTAGTTTTTTAATTAGTAAAGGGGGTATTACCTCTAATGATGTGTTAAGTACCGGTTTAAAGTTGCAAGCAGTACGATTATTAGGACAAGTTTTAGCTGGATGTTCAATGGTAAGAACGGAAAACGATCATCCTTTATTTCCTAATTTACCTGTGGTTTTATTTCCTGGTAATGTTGGGAATGTTCAAGGTTTGACTACGGTTTATTCTCGTTTGAAAAAATAAGATGATATGACTAATCACCATAATTTCTATTGTCTGTCAATGGTAAACTTCTAAATTAGTCTTCTTTCTTGCTCGAAGATGATATAAAAGTATCTAATCTATCGGCAATGTCAGAGGAAGGTAAACTTACGTTTAGTTCCCAATATGATAGACACCCGTTAATCTCTGAAATGGCTTCTTTATATTGAGATACTTTTGTCTGTAGATTTTTCACTTTTTTCTTAAACTGTTTTTGCTCTTCCTTCGCTAAAGCATCCAGCTTTTTCTGCAAGTCAGGAGTTGCAGCAAGTTGAGTTATATAAGTCTTTTGCTCGTCTGCAACACGATTGAGATGGGTTTTTAATGTTTGTTTTAAGATTTGTGGAAAGTAAATATTAAGAGTAACGTCAACTCTACTCTGAAAATTTTCTTTCAGAAATCGCTTGATGGTGGTTTCCTGAGCCTCTGTCATGTTAGCATTTCCAAATCCAGGCGTATTATCAATGATTTCGGATAGGAGACGAGCGACTTCGGAAGTTCCTCCAGTTATAGCAAGCTGTAAGACTTTTAAAGCAGTATTAACAATTTGGTTTTTGAGGTCTGCCGACAGTATATTATTGGGATAAAATTGGGGATCAGAGAGTGCTTCTAGTAGTTTGTCTTTATATGATGCACTCTTTAACCCATAATATGTCTTATCTTCACGTCGATAACGATCGCATTCTACAATTACATGATTATCAATAGCAATTGCGACTTGAGCTTCACAATCTCTCAATTTTTGCTCAATTCCAGCATCTGTATCACTGAACTCTAGTAAATCTTGTATATAACTGTTGTTAATGTTAGTCATTCGTTCAATGAGATGATTAAAAAGGGTTTCAACAAGTTCAGAAGCGGATGATTTAAACACCTCTTCTATTTTTTCAGATATTATTTCAAAAGGCTCAGATAAAAGCATACTAATAGGAACCGTACTGTTGTTATCTTGTTTCGCCACTGCCCCATGATAAACTTCCTTCATGGATAAGTTATCAATTTCATTAATTTTATTGTAGAGTGCTGTTTTTAGTTCGGAATATTTTTCTCTTAAAACTTGATATGAGCTATTTGTATCTTCTAGAGACGATTCACTTTCTGTCTTCAAATTATTACTACTTTCCAAATTAGTAGCCATTATCTGATTAATCTCAGAACGTATCGTTGTATAAAAATCTTCTCCAACTTGCCATAACTTTTTATTGATCTCTATAACAACTTGCTCTTTTTGAGTTAACGACTCATTTGGACGATTTTTAATTAAAGTATCAAATTGTTTCTGATATTCGCTTCGTAAATTCCTGCATAAGTCAAGAAGCTTATCGCCCAAGTCTTTGTACAATTGAGGTGATTTTTCTTTTGTCAGATAATCAGTGATAGCTTGACGAAACTCATTAATACCACTATCGTCGATCAAATGGTCAACTAAGTCAAACCCCTGTTCTTTGAGGATTCTTTGATAAACATCATTAGGTTTCTCATCGCTGTCCGTAGTTACCTTGAACCGAGTACTTCTTAGTCTACCTGTAGGACTGCAATATCTTAGAAACTCTGATATGAATTGAGGAGTTGTGCTGTTTCCATCTTGAAGATTTATTTCTTTAGAAAAAATAGTCTCTAATCCAAACTGACTTGATTCATCTGTTTTCTTGATCTGACTGCCATAGAATCCTAATAATGCACTCGTTTTATAAACTCTTGATTTATGAAACTGTTCTTTAATGAGGTTTTCAACTAATTGTGCTGTTTTCACATTGTACCAAGCATTGTCAATGTAGTTGAAAACATTAAAAACTCTATTGCCAATATTAGGATTTTTTTGAATTTTATCTAAAAGTTGCTTTTCTGACCCTGATAGTTCTCCTTTTGCATTCATTGCTGATTGAAAAACACAGACGACTGCTGATGTGTCAGGATTTTCAATCTTTTTATAGGTCAAATCTGCATCTCTTGCCACGGGTGCATCAATTCCTGGAGTATCTATAATCACATTTCCACCTTCTAATAACTTGTGTTTGTAGAAATACTCTACTCGTCTAAGGACTGAACTATTAAAACCTTGTCGAACATATTCAACTGCGTCTGATAAATTCTGAAACCCAATAGTCGCCATAGGGATTGCTTGTTCACTATCTTCTTGAATATAATCCTGGTTATTATTTAGCCCCTGGATAAGAAGTATGATTGCATTTGCCCACTCTGCTTGCTTAGTCCTATCTTTTCCTCCTGCTTTGTCAATAACTTTATTGCAGTCTTTTTGTATAGGATCTAAAATATTACTATCTGAAAAATCACCAAAATTGTAAGACGTAACTACATTTTCTTGACGTAACTTATTCCAAAGCTCTTCAATTTGAGCAAAAATTTCTTTCTTGCTTAAAAATGTTAGGATGACTTTTTCTTTTCCATCAGATCCAACATTTTGAATTTGACATTCCGTTCCCGTAGCGTGTCCGGCTGAACTGTAAAGTAGTTCTTGTTCAAAAAGAGCATTAATTAGCATGGATTTTCCTGCACTATATGCTCCAGCAAACACGATTTCAAACCTAGGAGAAATTGCCTTATTGAGAGCAATGTTTATTTTTGTAAAATCTAATGACTTAATGGTATTTTCTTGTTTGGTCAATTCGATTAACTTTTCAACTGATTTCTCCAAGTTTTGACATTGGGGAGGTAGATTCGGCATGACTTAAACTAATTACATTTGGCGCACAGATGTTGATGTTCTCATTTTAGCAAAAACAAATTAACTAAGTAGTCGGATATAAATAAGCATAAGCAACATTGTGTTAATTTATGTAAAAAAACGCAAAAAGCTACCCAAGTGTATTAGGTGAGTTAGTAGAAAAGTGTTTGAAAAAAGGCAAGTTGGTTGAGACAGTAATAGCTAAACTTATGTTATTTTAAGCTTTAAAGGAGAACAAAAATCATTAACGCCTGTCTTAAGAACATACAAAACAACAGGTAAAACTAAAATATCTGGGCCTATTTTTGTGTTCATCAAATGATTAATAACAGGAATAATATGACCTTGAGACAGTTCATTGATGAGGTTTTCTTGACAGATTTCTACCCGGTATCGTTTTGCTAACCCCTCTAACCAGTCTGTGCGATCGGGGGTTTGTCCTACACTTAAAGCAAGGTTAATAGCTGCATCATCTAAGTCCCCATCACAAACAACAATTTCATCTAAAGCAGTGATAGCATCAGGATAGTCAGCTAGTTGAGAACGATAATAAGTAATTTCTGAAAGGGTTAATGAAGGCATAATTTACCATGAATGAGCGAGAAAGATTTATAATTAATTTAGTAATTTTTACAAAGTATTGTTAAATTTTCAATATTATTTAGTTTAAGACTTTTTTGCTTTACTTACCACCAATGAGGGGGGCTTGATACCCCCCTTTTTCTGTGGTTACTCGTTCCTATTTCTACGATAAGCTCCAATTAGTTCTTTAAAAAGTAGCTTAACCAACTTATCCCCCACTCTCGCCTTACCCCACTGTTTCAGTGAATTATTACCGAGGAAATCGGGATCAATATTAATCATTCTTACGAGTCTTGGTTACTAGCATTAACTGAAGCGTCTAACCAATCATAAATTTTATCCAACTCGTTTAAATTAATCAAACCATATTGCCATAGAAGCATCGGTAAGGGCCCTTGGGTTTGTTCCATGGAACGTTGGGCAATGGCAATAGAGTCAGCCGGTAAACAGAGTTCTTCATGTAAAAAACGTAAAAATTGTATATATGTGGTGTGTGACATAGTGATTGTACCTTAAGAATTAATCACAAATAATGGTCTTGGTTTTCAGAACTGAAGTTGATCTGTAATAAACAAAACCTTCCTAGACAACGCCAAGGGAACAAACCCTAAATAACTAGGATATTTTTCAATATTTATCCTATGTTTCTTTCTAGATACATTAAGTTATCAGAAAAACAACTTTTTGATCTAAATAATCCAGTTATTTTCCTTTTTTCTCGTCACACCACTTATTAGTTGACTAATGTTAATTAATCAAACAACGGTAAGACTTAACAGTCTTTTGCTGTAGAAATAAGGTCTTCTCTCAATATTATGTGTAGATCCTATTATAAATGATTTAGAAAATCTGTAGATATTTATCAAAAGTTCATTTTATACAACTTATGATTTTTTTAAGATTTCAAGGATATATTTTCTATAAATTCAATTTCCAGTTCATCTCCTGCTTCAATCCCTAATTCTTTAGCCCTTCCTCCCCGTAGTTCAATAACTTGGTTAACTAAATTCTCGGGGCCGTAAGTAGGACAGGGATCAACGCTACAAGGGGGAACATTGGATAAAACAGCTTTGACTTTGCCATTAACCAAAAAAATCATATCTAAATAAATATTAACATTTTTCATCCAAAACTTAACAGGCCGTATCTGGTCAAATACAAAAATCATACCGCGATTTTCGTCTAAAGATTGGCGATACATTAAACCTATTTTTTGTTGTTCACGGGTTTTTGCCACTTCTAATTCGATTACAGTTTCGTTTATTTTAATGGTGGCTTCTATGGGAAGATTTTGTCCGTTTTCTGCCATTTCTTGGGTACCATCTTTAGGATATTCGGCTTGTGTAGAAGGGGAACATCCCATTAAAAAAATACTAATTAAAAAAATTGAGCTAATTTTTTTCAACATAATGTTTGATAAATACTTGTAAAATTAAGAATTAAGAATTTACATACTTCTATTAACCTTCGCGCAAAACATAACCCACCCCTCGAACGGTATGAATTAACCGTTTATGATTATCATTTTCTATTTTGATACGTAAATAACGGATATAAACTTCAATTACATTCGATTCTCCTTGGAATTCTTCTCCCCAAACATTTTCTAAAATCTTCTCTCGACTTAAAACTTCTTGGGGATGAGACATAAGATATTTAAGCAACTCAAATTCTTTCATGGTTAAATCAATGGGATTATTTTGAACAAAAAGTTTTCGAGTTGTCAAGTCGAGAATAATATCACTATATTGCAATTGTTCTTTAATAATTTGAGGAGGAGTCAAGTAAAAACGAACTAATTTTAACAGTGCTGGACTATAATCCGTTTTTAGTAGATAATCATCGGCCCCTGCTTCTAAACAAGCAACCCTTTCTTCGACGGTTTCCGTATCAATAATCATAATTAAAATGAGGGACTTTTGTAGTTTTCTCAACTGAGTACACAAAGTAAATCCTGTGTCATCGTTAGGCTGACGATTAATTACCACCATTGCTGGTTGATGAATTTTGACATTTTCGACAGCTTGACGACTATCATTAATAATAATGGGTGTATAACCAGATTCTTTCAATTCAGGACCAAGACGCTGGTTAAACAAATCATCAAGTTGTACAAGAAGAATACAAGGATTTAAACTCATTTTACTCAGGAAAAATTTCGGTAACTACCCGTTCTTGTCGATCACTATTCGTGACAACAATATTATTATCAACTAAAGTGCCAACAGCTTTTTCTCCAGTTAAATTAAACTTAGGATTTTGATTTTGTTCATAGATAACATTGCCATCGGCTTCAATGGTTTGGGCTATTACATTCCAGGTTAAATTATTAGCGTACAATTTACTATCATTCATTTGGCTGATTCCTTGAACTCCACCTTTAAGATAAGCCATGTTTTCTGCTAGGTTAACATGACCTTTATTACCGGTAATGGTAATATTTTGGACGTATTGAACTAATTGAACCGGTTGATTTGAATAAACTTGACGGGTTTGATAGTGCCAAATAATTTCATTGGTGGCTATTTGTAGGGGAGGTTGAATCGATTTATATTCAACATTTTCTTTAACAATGATTTGTTTTTTATCTAAAAGAACCCTAGCGCGGTTGGCTACAAGGCGATCAGTAATGGTTTTGTCTTTGAATCTAATCATAGTTAAGAGGCGATCGCCGATAACCGTTTGTTTAGGAATTTCCCAGATTAAATGTTCTGTTTTTAACTGTAATTGTCTTTGTTCTGAGGTGGCTTTAATTTTGCCGGTTAATTCTAATTTTTGTTCACGGGTGTTATATTTACCTTCGTTAGCGGATGCTTCGAGTTGAGGATGAGAACCCCGTACATTTTTGCGAACGGTTAATAGGGATGCTTCGGGTTGCCATTCCACTTCTTCGCTACGCAAAACTGCTTTGTTACGAGGATCAACAGCGACGACATTATCTCTCAGAAAAATCTCGGCCCCGTCTCGTTGAATAACACCGTAATCAGATTTAACGCGTAATACGACTTTACCATCTTGGAAAATATTACCTTTGACTGCGGTTAAATTAGCTGTTTTGCGATCGGGACTGTATTTTGCTTCATCAACCTGTATTTTCCAAAGAATTTCTCCTTCAGCATTAGATTGTTCTAGGGTTGCATTTTCTAGTTTTAAATTAGTTTCGTCTCTGGTTTCTCCTGAAGTTTCTAGGGTTTGGGACGCTTGTTGATTGGATTGACAGGCAACTAAGCTTAATAGTAACACCAAGATCACCCCTTTAAGCCAGTTTAGGGGGAAATCATGCCTTGATTTTAATTGATGCTGTTGGTTCATGGCTTTTTATGATAATTTGATCCTGCTGATCCTAACGGGGACAATTGTAACGCTTACTTAAGGGCTTCAGCATTTTAATTCCTAAGTCGCTTAATCTATTTTTATCCTGTTATATAGATAGGCAATAAAGTATGCCCCGTATTTTTGATAATATTGATGAAAACATTGTCGATTCTCTCAAGAATAGCCTAAACGATGCAACTCGGGCCGATTTTTGTGTGGGTTATTTTAATTTAAGGGGATGGAAACTGATTCACGATGAAATTGAGGGATTTTCAGGAGGGAAAAATTCCTGTTGTCGTCTGTTGGTGGGAATGCAACGATTACCAAAAGATGAACTACATCAAATTTTAGGGTTAGGAAGCAAAAATACACGCATTAGTTCAGCAGAAGTGACAAGATTACGTAAACAAGTGGCCCAAGAGTTTCGTCAACAGTTATTAATGGGAACTCCCACCAATGACGATGAAAAGGGACTGCAAAAACTCAAAAAACAACTTCAGTCTAAGAAATTAATTGTTAAACTTTATGGCCGTCACCCCCTTCACGCTAAACTCTATTTAATCTCCCAAAATCATGTTAATTTACCGGCTATCGCTTTCTGTGGTAGCAGTAATTTAACTTTCTCTGGACTCTCTGGACAAGGAGAACTCAATGTCGATATTTTGGAGCATGACGCAACCCAAAAACTACAAACCTGGTTTAATGAGAGATGGGAAGATCGGTTTTGTGTGGATATTTCCGAAGAATTAGCCGAAATTATCAACCAAAGTTGGGCAACAGAAAATTTAACCCCTCCCTACTATATTTATCTTAAAATGGCTTATCATCTCTCCCAAGAAGCTAGAGATGGATTAAGTCAGTATCAAGTTCCTCCAGAGTTTAACTTATTTGAATTCCAAGAAGCCGCCGTACGCATTGCTGCTAACCATGTTAACCGTCGCGGTGGGGTAATGGTGGGGGATGTAGTAGGGTTAGGTAAAACGGTGGTAGGAACGGCGATCGCTAAAATCTGTGAAGAGGATTTTGGGGTGAGTACCTTAATTATTTGTCCTAAAAATCTTGTCCCCATGTGGGAAGAGTATCGAGAGATGTATGGACTGAGAGGTAAGGTAATGTCTATTAGTCGAGTTATTCAAGACTTACCGAATGTTCCTGCCCGTTTTCGGCTGGTTTTAATCGATGAAAGCCATAATCTTCGTAATCGTGAAGGACAACGCTATGCAGCGATTAAGGATTATATTGAGCAAAGTGACAGTAAATGTATCTTGTTAACAGCAACACCTTATAATAAAAGCTATTTTGACTTATCTGCTCAATTACGATTGTTTATCCCAGAACATAAAGATATTGGTATTAAACCCGAAGCCAAAATCCGAGAATTAGGGGGTGAAGATGTATTTAAGCGCAATTATCCTCAAACTCCCGTAAGAACCCTATTAGGGTTTGAAAAAAGCGAATATTCTGACGATTGGCAACAGTTAATGAGTCGTTTTATGGTGAGACGAACTCGTAGCTTTATTAAAGAGAATTATGCTCAAACGGATGGAAATAATGGTCGTAAATATTTAGAATTTGCCAACGGAACCCGATCTTATTTTCCCACTCGTATTCCTAAAACCGCTCGGTTTATGATGGGAAATGAAGAAAATGATCCATACTGTCGTTTATATTCAGAGCGCATTGTTAAGGTTATTAATGGTTTATTTTTACCTCGTTATGGCTTAGGTAACTATATTATGGATTCTGCTAAGATTTCATTTACCTCCGAAGAACAGCGTATATTAAATGGTTTATCCCGTGCTGGAAAACGATTATTAGGCTTTTGTCGCACAAATTTATTTAAACGGTTAGAAAGTAGTGGAGAAGCTTTTATTCAGTCATTAGAAAGGCATATTCTTCGCAACTATGTTTATCTTCATGCCATTGAAAACGGTGAACCTATTCCCATTGGTACCCAAAATGCTGAATTTTTAGACACTCGTAATAATGATGAGGATAGTGATTCTTTAAATAGTTTAAATACAGATTTAGAAACACAACAAGATACCGCTACCGAAGAAGATGAATTTACGTTAATTAATGCCTTAGCGCAACGACAAGAACAATATAAAGAGAAAGCAGTAGAGGTTTATCAATTGTATCGCACCAAGTACCATAAACGGTTTCGATGGTTACGTTCTAATTTATTTCATAAACAATTAAAAGCTCATTTATTATCAGATTCATTATCATTAATGGCAGTGTTAAATTCCTGTGGTCAATGGAATGCAAACCAAGACCACAAATTAACCCGTCTTATTGAATTACTGACTCACGATCATCCCAATGAAAAAGTCTTAATTTTTACCCAGTTTGCCGATACCGCTAACTATTTAAACAATGCCTTACAAAATGCCCAAATTCCAGATATTGCCGTGGTAACAGGAAGTAGTAATAATCCTACGGCGATCGCCCATCGTTTCAGTCCCAACAGTAACAAAAAACAGGTGGACGATGAACTCAGAATCCTTATTGCGACGGATGTATTGAGTGAGGGTCAAAACCTCCAAGATTGTGCTATTATCATCAACTATGATCTACCTTGGGCTATCATCCGCTTAATTCAACGGGCTGGACGGGTTGATCGTATTGGCCAAGAAGCCGAAACAATTTTTTGTTACTCTTTCTTTCCCGCTGATGGTGTAGAAAAATTAATTAACTTACGGGGAAGATTAATCAACCGTTTACAAGAGAATGCAGAGGTTGTGGGAACGGATGAGGCATTTTTTGAAGGGAACACTAATCAAGTAATTGTGGATTTATATACAGAAAAATCAGGGGTGATTGATGAAGAAGAAGAGGGAGAAGTCGATTTAACCTCAGAAGCTTTACAAATCTGGAAAAATGCCACCGATGCTAATCCTAACCTAGCTAAAAAAATTGAGACCCTTCCCAACGTCATCTATTCCACCCGTCACCACGTTCCCACACCGGACGAACCAGAAGGGGTAATGGTATATCTAAGAACCGCTGAAGGAACCGATGCGTTAGCTTGGGTAGATAAACAGGGCAACAGTGTTACTCAGTCTCAAATGAGAATTTTACGCATGGCTAAATGTTCCCTGGATACACCAGCAAAACAACGTCATCCCTCACATCATGATTTAGTCAAACAAGGGACTCATATCATCATTGAACAGTCAAAAAGCAGTGGGGGAAAGTTAGGGAGTCCTCGAAGTGCAAAAGCAAAAACTTATGAACGTCTTAAACATTATCTGCATAAAATACGCACTGAGATGCCAATTTTAGCCCAAGGACAAGAATGGGAAACTTTAGTCAAAGCGTTTGAAGAAATTTATCAATATCCTCTTAAACAAAGTGCCATTATTAAACTAAATCGACAGTTAAGAAGTGGGGTTAATGATGAACAATTAGCCAATATGGTGATTGCTTTAAGGGAAACAGATACCCTTTGTGTGATTCATCCTGAAGACGAACACAGAGAAGCGCAAATAATTTGTTCTTTAGGTTTATTTGGAGGATAATAAATAGTATGGCTTATGATTCCATTTGTAAATTTATTGCTGCCCAATTTCCTGAAGATATGGCAAGATGGTTATTAGGGAAACCAATTCCTTTAACTGAATTAAAGCCATCAGAATTATCGTTAGAACCGATTCGGGCCGATAGTTTAATCTTTTTGCAATCAGAGGAGTTAATTTTACATATTGAGTTCCAAACTCAACCCAATAAAGACATTCCCTTTAGAATGTTGGATTACCGAATCAGAGGTTATCGTCTCTATCCTCAAAAAGAGATGATTCAAGTGGTGATTTATTTACGGGAAAACCGTTCAAACTTAACTCAACAAACAGTCTTTCAATTAAGTAAAACACGCCATGAATTTGAGGTTATTCGCTTATGGGAAGTTCCTTCAGATATTTTATTACAGTCTAAGGGATTATTACCCTTTGCGGTTTTGGGTCAAACTGAAAATAGAGAAAACATTCTCAGACAAATTAGTGAACAAATTGACGAGATTCCTGATAGGAGAGAAAAAAGTAATGTTGCTGCTTCTACTTCTATCTTAGCTGGTTTAGTATTAAGTAAGGAGATCATTCAACGTTTACTTAGGGAGGACATCATGAAAGAATCTGTTATTTACCAAGAGATTGAAGCACAAGGAAAGGCAAAAGGAAGACAAGAAGGAGAAGCTAACCTCGTTATACGTCTTCTTAATCATCGTTTTGGTCAAATTTCTGATGAATTAGTGACTCAAATTCAAGGGTTATCTATTGAACAATTAGAAAATTTAGGAGAAGCTTTATTAGACTTTCAAACTGAGGATGATTTAAAACAATGGTTCTCTAATTTCTTAAAAAGTTGAAGAATAAATACTAAAAAATTGTTATTGAAACATTATAGTAGGGTGGGTTAGACGACAATAATTTAGGTTATAAATAGAATAACATAATCCGTCGTAGCCCACCATTTTAGATTTGGTTATGTTTGGTTTCTTCCCTTAACGTAACCTATGTACTTAAAAAGTAACCAGTAAAAAAGAATATGAAATTAAACCGTAAACGAGTTCAGAAATACCTTAAAAATTTTGATTTTGAATCTTTGTTTATTGAAGAATTATTTTGGGATACTGTTGATATTTCTCTTCCTCTTATTCTTATCGATGAAACTTCTTACTCTTTACAGGCGATCGCACAAAAACGTGGCTTAATTATTTATGCTTATCTGACAGAAAATGAACCCATACCTTGTCAAAAAATTCGTCAACAAATTGATACAGAAGTCACCCAATATACCCGTGAACATCTGATTATTTATGGTTGCTTAAAATTAGGTCAACAAGTTTGGCAATGGATAAAACGAGAAGGGGAAAAACGTCCGATTCTCAAAGAAACTCACTTTAATATTAAACAATCAGGAGAATTATTAATTCAGAAGTTAGAAAAGATAGCAGTTGGTTTAGAAGAAGAAGAAACCATTAATTTATCTGAGATAACCCAACGGGTTAAGCAAGGGTTTGATATCGATAAAGTTACTAAGGAATTTTTTGGTAAGTTTCAAGAAAAGCATTTACAATTAGTTAGTTTTATTGAAGGAATTGATAATAATAAAGATGCGTCTTGGTATGCTTCTGTTATTTTAAATCGGTTGATGTTTATTTATTTCCTGCAAAAGAAAGGGTTTTTAGATGATGGTAATACCGATTATCTCCAAGATAAGTTAGATGAAAGTGAACAAAAAGGAAAAGATTTATATTATAAAAGGTTTTTAAAAACCTTATTTTTTGAAGGTTTTGGTAAACGAGAAGCATTCAGAAGTGATACGGTTAACCAATTAATTGGTGAAATTAAATACTTAAATGGTGGCTTATTTTTACCCCATACTATTGAAGTTAAATATCAGGATAACATTAAAATTGCTGATCAAGGGTTTAGAGAAATTTTTAGTTTATTTTCTGCTTATACTTGGCATTTAGATGATAGACCAACGGGTAAAGATGACGAGATTAATCCTGATGTGTTAGGTTATATTTTTGAGAAATATATTAACCAAAAAGAATTTGGTGCGTATTATACTCGTCCCGAAATTACTGAATATTTATGTCAGCGTACCATTGATAAATTTATTCTAACACGGGCTTCTACCCTGTTAGTTTCTTTTAAAAAGCAGGATGCTTGTGTTACTGATAATTTAGATAACAACCTCTGTAATTTACTGTTAGATGATATTTTACCGAATCTTTCCATTTTAGATCCAGCTTGTGGTAGTGCAGCGTTTTTAGTAGCAGCTTTAAAGCATTTAATTGGTATTTACACCAAGATTTTTGAGTATATTAAACAACAAGGAGATAAGGAAAATAAATCTCGTTTACAAGATATTTTAAATCGTCATCCTTCCCTAGAATATTATATTAAAAAGCGCATTATTACGGATAATTTATATGGCGTTGATATCATGGAAGAAGCGACGGAAATTGCTAAATTACGTCTCTTTTTAAGTTTAGTTGCATCTGCGAAAACAGTGGAAGATTTAGAACCTTTACCTAATGTTGATTTTAACATTATGGCAGGTAATTCTTTAATTGGTTTAATTGGTGTTGATGGGAATGCTTTTAATAGTATTAAGGAGGCAGGAGGTAAAAAGAGTCAAGAAGTCATTCAAGGAAGTTTATTATCTCAGCTTGCAGCATCGGAGTATGAGGGTATTTTAAAGGAAAAAAATGAGAGTATTCGTAAGTATAAAGAACACGCTTTTTTACAAGGGGAAGTACAAGGAACCTCTCAAGGCGATCGCTTACAAATGTTGAGAGATCATATTGAACAAGTTAACCGTGAATCTATGGTTAAGTTGAATCAATTATTATTAGATGAGTTTAGTAAAAAGTTAGGGATAAAATATCATGAAGTTCAGTTGAAAGGGAAACCAAAAAAGCGTGTTTTAAACGTTGCAGATATAGAAGCGTTAAAACCGTTTCATTGGGGTTATCATTTTGATGAGATTATTAATCAAGGGGGTTTTGACATTATTATTACTAACCCACCTTGGGAGATTTTTAAACCTCAAGCAAAGGAGTTTTTTGCTCAATATAGTGACTTGGTAACTAAGAATAAGATGGATATTAAAACTTTTCAGAAGCAACAAAAAAAGTTATTAGCTGATTCTGAAGTTGCCAATGCTTGGTTAGACTATCAAAGTCAATATCCTCATGTTAGTTTATATTATCGCAGTGCAGAACAATATATTAATCAAATATCAGTTGTTAATGGCAGAAAACAGGGAACAGATATTAATTTATATAAGTTATTTTTAGAACAATGTGTTAATTTACTATCAAAAAATGGAGAATGCGGGATTGTTATTCCTAGTGGTATTTATACAGACTTGGGATGTAAACAACTCAGAGAAATGTTATTTTCTCAAACAAAGGTTACAGGGTTATTCTGTTTTGAGAATAGAAAGGCAATTTTTGAGGGAGTTGATAGTCGCTTTAAGTTTGTTATTTTAACCTTTGAAAATAATAATCAAACCGTTGCTTTTCCTGCTAAGTTTATGCGTCATGAGGTAGAAGAGTTAAATCAGTTTCCTGATGATAGTAGTATTAATATTGAGGTTGACTTAGTTAAACAGTTATCCCCTGATTCTTTATCAGTGATGGAGTTTAGACAACAAACTGATTTAAAAATTATGGCAAAACTATATAAATTTCCTTTTTTATCTAATGATAATCAAGGTTGGAATCTTGAGATTTATGGAGAAGAACTACACATGAATCGTTCTACAAACTATTTTAAAACAAATCCTACTAAATCTCCTTTATATGAAGGACGTATGATCTGGCATTTTAATCATAATTATAGTGAACCTAGATATTGGATAGAAGAATCTGAACTAAGAGAAGATTTTTTAGAAAAACGGATGAAAAGAATTAAAAATAACTGTGAAAACAAAGATTGGAAAAAACCTCATGATCTACAAAATGATTATGAATGTTATAGACTTGCTATACGTAAAATTTCAGCCAGTACTAATGAAAGAACTTTAGTTACTACTATTATTCCAAAATACTCTTTCACTGGAAATTCAATTGCTGTTCATTTCCCTTTAAAAAATCATATCAGCAAGTCTTATGAGTTAAGCTTATCTCATTTTGAACTACTAATTGTTACTTCTTTACTAAATAGTTTTGTTCTTGATTACGCCATTCGTTCTCGTATAACAACTAATCTTAACACTTTTTATTTATATCAATTACCTGTCCCCAGACTAACGGAAAAAGATGCTTATTTTAACGAAATTGTAGAACGATCTGCTAAACTAATTTGTACCACCCCTGAATATGACGAATTAGCTAAAGAAGTTGGGTTAGGGAGTCATAAAAATGGAGTCACCAGGGAAACAGAAAGGGCAAAATTACGCGCAGAATTGGACGGAATGATCGCCCACCTATACGGGTTAACAGAAGCCGAATTTAGCCATATTTTAAGCACCTTTCCCATTGTTGATGATAAAATTAAAGAAGATGCTTTAGAAGCGTATCGAAAGATTATGATCCTATTGTAAGGTGGGCAATGCCCACCCTACAAGGTTTAGATGTAGGTTGGGTTAAGGGACGCAACCCAACAAAACCTTACTTACTCCATTTTCTACGCCAAAATAATAGAGTTTCTAAGCAATTATTGAATAATTTATGTTCTCTATTTTTTCGTGTTTGCCATTGTTTAGCTAGTTCAAATAATATTTCGCTGATGGTTCCATAGGAAGGAAATAGTTGAGAAATTTTCTGAATTTTTATTTTATTTTTAATCGCTAAAGCAACTAAATTAATGATTTCATCACTATTATGACCAATGATATGACAGCCTAAAATTGTACCATTTCGACGAGTAATGATTTTACAAAATCCAGTGGTTTCATCTAATATTCTTGCTTTAACTAAAGTTTTATAATTTTGTTTGATAATAATTAAATCATCTTTATAAACTTGTTTTGCTTGAGTTTCTGTTATTCCGACTTGTGAGAACATAGGATTAATTAAAATTCGGCGAGGATGATGATCGTAATTAGTTTTAAAAATGGAATAAAAAATAGTATTTTTAACTGCAATACTTGCCTCATATTGAGCAATATTAGATAAATTATATTGGCCTATAGCATTCCCACAAGCATAAATATTGGGGTTAGTGGTTTGTAATTTATTATTAGTCTTAATTTTGTTGGCTTCTATTTCAACTTTTACTCCTTGTAAATTTAATCCTTTTGTATTTTGTATTCTTTGACTTGCAATAATAATTTCATCGGTTTCTATGGCTTCATTTCCGGCTTGAATCCATTTTTTATCTTCTATTTTTCTTACTTGAGTAATAGGACAATTGATTAATATCTTTATCCCTTCTGCTTCTAATATCGTTTGAATTAATTGCACAACCTCCTTATCTTCTTGGGGTAAAATATTATAATCTTCAACAATTAGAGTAATTTTTTTACCCAAATAGTTTAATTGTTGTGCTAGTTCAATTCCTAGAGATGTTTGTGATAAAATCACTAATTGATCAGGAAGGTTATCTATATTTACGGTTTCAGGGGTAATATAATTAACTTCTGCTAATCCTTCAATTTCAGGAATGCTAGATATAGAACCCATTGCTAATAAATAACGACGCGATCGCAAGGTTCTATTCTTAAGAACAAAACCCAACTGAGGAAGACGACAAAATTCACCTGATTCTTCAATGATATCCACACCCAA
>JASJDW010000273.1 GCA_030064955.1 Crocosphaera sp. | reverse complement strand
GATTAATTCTTGTATTTTTCTTATCTTCTAAAAGTTTATTTAACCAAATAACTAATTTTTGATTGGTTACATCTTTTAACCATTCTTGTGCATTTCTTAACGCAATTTTTGGTGTAATTCCAGCGCGATATTGTTGATAGAAATAAATCATTAACCATGCGCTGGAAGTTTCGTCAACTGTCCATAAGGTACTAAGAACACAGTTTGCACCTCCTTTCAGAAATGCACTAACTAACCCTACATATTCACTGTCAATGGTTTGCTTTCCATTTAACGCGGTTTCGCAAGCAGCAAGGGTAATTAATTGATAGGAATTAAAGTTAAGATGACTAATTTCATAAGCAGTGAGTTGACTCCTGTTTTCAAATTCTAAAGCTGATCTTTTGGGATCATCAAAATTATAATAACCGTGACCGGTAAAATGAAGGTGAGTATGGTTAGGAATAGCATTTAAAAAGTCCTCAATGGTGATTATGTATGGTTTTATTGTAGCAAAGTATGTATTAACGATCGCTGATTCAATTTCAGAAAACACTAAATCTTTTCTGGGGTTTTCTATGCTTAATAATGATTCTGTTTGATTATCATTCAATTGTTGTTGTTTTTGTTTTAATTTTAAACCAATTTGTAAACTAGGAAGATAAGAAATTATCCAATCTTTTTGAGTAAATAGGGAATGCAAGGGTAAGCGATGTAAATCTTGATGGGGAATTAAAATCAATTCGTCAACATCTTGTAACTCTTTTTCAATCTCAGCAATACCTAAAATTTCTTTTAAGGTTTCTAAGCGATCGCTTATATTAAGTCGCCAAGAATGCTCTTTTTTGTCTTCCGTTTCTGTATCTTTTTTGCTGCGGTAGTCTTGATAATCTTCGTCCCATACTTTTATCCATTGTTCTATCGTGGAATTACCTTGAGAAGTAGAATAATTTAACTTATAAATCGGTTGCTGCAATCCTTGTTTGATAATAAAGGTAATTAATCCCATCGGACTATTAAACCAGTAAACTATTCCCTGACTTCTGACTCCATTAAATAATGTTTGTATTTGTTCATAACTGGGATAAAGATTAGAATCTGTTTGTAGTTGATTTTCTGGTTTATATCCCTCTAGAATATGAGTTAAACGCCGATTTTTCTCTAACTCTGCGTTCCGTAATGCTTCGATAATTTCTCCTTTTTCCAAAAGAACATTAACCGTCAGTTGACGAAACATTAAATATTTCGCCTCCAGTCTTAATCTTTGGTTTTCGTCTTCAATAGGAACCTTATCCACTAATTCATTCAGTATTTTTAATCCTTCTAATAAATAGTTATCCGCATTGTCTTCATCTCCCACTGCTAAATACACTTTAACTAAGTCTTGAATCACCGCTAACCGTAATTCAGGAAACTGTTCAACCGTTAAAGTTTCCAAGGCACAATAATAACTCTCAATGGCGTTATCATATTCTTGGTGTTCATATTGCGCCACCCCAATTTTATGATGCAAAAATCCCCATTCTTCGGGGTGATTGTCTTGATAAATATGTTTATTTAAGGGGTAACGATAACTGATTAATTGTCCTTCGTATCCCCGTTTATTTAATTCAGGATTTAACCGAGAAATTGACTGTAATTGAGATTGATATAGAAATTGTATTAATTTTTCTGAGTTGGGTTGTTGTAAAAAAGAAATGAGGTTACGAAAATCTCCCGTTTCTAGGGATTGAAAATAGTTAATTAATTGTCTAGAAGCATCTGTTAATTCAAATTGCAATCTCTCTATAAATTGATTTTGTAACCGTGATATTTCCCCTTCACTTGCAGTTGATCTACTCGCTGCTATTCCTCTACTATCCCAAGCGTCATGATCATCGGGTTTGAATTCTAAAGCTTTGTCAAAAGATAGGATTGCTTCTTCAAACCTTCCTGATTTAAGTAAAGCTATTCCTCTACTATACCAAGCGTCATGATCATCGGGTTGAAATTCTAATGATTTGTTAAAGAAACTAATGGCTTCTTTATACTTTCCTAAATTATCACATAAAATTGTCCCACCATTATACCAACCTTGATGAAAATCAGGTTGAATTTCTAATCCTTTGTTATGATTGTCTATCGCCTCTTCAAATCTTCCTAAATTACGTAACGCTATCCCTTTGTTATACAAAGCTTGATGAAAATCTGATTTAATTTCTAAAGCTTCGTCGTAGGATGCGATCGCTTCATCAAACTTTCCTAAGTCATATAAAGCTATCCCCAGGTTAAAATA
Source organism: Crocosphaera sp. (assembly GCA_030064955.1). Classification (GTDB taxonomy): domain Bacteria; phylum Cyanobacteriota; class Cyanobacteriia; order Cyanobacteriales; family Microcystaceae; genus Crocosphaera. The sequence goes on along the minus strand of JASJDW010000273.1, from coordinate 7,546 downwards.
AGCTTCATAAAAATCGGGTTGAATTTCTAATGCTTTATCATAATTGTCTATCGCTTCATTTAATCTTGCTAAATTAGACAAAATATATCCTCGGTTCCACCAAGCTTTAGCATTTTGAGGATTACATTCAATTGCTATTCTAAAAAATTCTAGTGCTTGATCAAGATTATTATTTGCTAAATAAAGTCTACCAATTTCACGATACAATTCTGAGCTACTTTCATTCGTTTGCTCAGGTTGATTAATTAAGGTTTGTAATTGTTGAATCTTGTTTTGTTTAACATCATTTGTCCAAGCTAAGTAAGTACTGCTTTTTTTATCCTCAAGAATTAACTTTAATTGTTGTTGAATTGATTGATCAATTAATCTTTGAATCTCATCGGTTGTTGTTTCGGAAGGGATTAAATTTTGTGTTTCTGATGGGGTTGGGTTTAATTGTGTATTTTGTAGATTATTCTCTTGAAAATTTCCTAACACCGAACTCACGTTTCTAGCAATATTACCCAATTTTCCTGATGCAATATTGCCCAATTCTCCTAAATCTTGACCTAACTCTTGATAATTATCTCTATTCTCCAACCATTTCTCACTTTTCTTTTCTATCCATTCTGCTAACTCATCCGATTCAACCTTACGACTTATTAAAAACCCTTGACAACTCCCCCAAGACCTTCCTTTTTTAATTGCTGCCAACAAAGCAAATAAGACATTTTCATACTCAGCATCCGATAAACTGGGTTTAGGAAGAGTATTATCAGATTCTATCGTCTCACAAGAACCATTAAACAGACGTTTCAGCCAATTCCAGAGTTTTTTAAGCCAATTGATCATTAACTTGTAGGGTGGACAAGATAGAGGGTTATTTAAACTTACTATATCTTAGAAAATTTTGCTCACCTTATATGAAATACCAAATATTGCTAGAAAAGATTGCAATTTAACAATTGTAGGGTGGGCAAAACATAGAATACTTTAAACTTACTATAGCTTGGAAAACTTTGCCCACCTTACGAAATTGAAGTACGGGTTTAAGAGTGGTGAGGTGGGCAAAATATAGAATTCTCTAAACTTACTATAGCTTGAAAAACTTTGCCCACCCTACGACTACGACATTTCAGCAAATTAAATATAACATGACAATTCAGTAGGAGTTTAACAGTTTTAACAGTATTCAACCCAAAACTCATGCAAACGTTAAAATAGAAGCAGTACCCAATAGGAGTTTAACTCATGAGTGAACCTGTTACAGTTCGTTACTCGTTAGAAGAAATCTTAAAAGAGATTAAACAAGAAATTAAAGATGTCAATACCAAACTAGATGACGTTCAAAAAGACGTAAATACAAAACTAGATGACGTTCAGAAAGACGTAAATACAAAACTAGATAACCTTCAAAAAGATGTAACAGATTTAAAAGTAGGACAAGCAACTTTAACTGAAAAAGTTAGTGGTATAGATAAGCGACTAGAAAAGGTAGAAACAGAACAAGATACAATGGTTAAAGCTATTTCTGACTTGCAAGGTTTTCGTTCCCTAATTGTACCAATAGTTGTAGCTGTAGCAACCGCTTTATTAACATTACTTTTTCGTCTTGTTCCCAATCTTTCTTGAAAATATTGATAATCGTAGTTGAAAAGGTAGAATTATAGGTGAAAAAAATTAAGCATCAAATTAGATTAGAATCAAGTCGTACAGTTAAATTTAGTCAAGAAGCAAAAAAAGCTTTTGAGGCTAAAAATTGGCAGCAAGGAAAAGCTTTAATGGAAAAAGCTGTTACTGCTAGTAAAAAATCTCAGGAATTAATTAAGCAACTTCAAAAAGCTTCTGCAACCAACAAAATTATTACTTGACAAATAAGAGGTTAAACCATGAATGAACCCATTATCACCGGTATAGTAGAAGAAATGCTCAAACGTATTGAGGGAAAATTAGACAAACAATCAGAAGAAATAAGCGCAATAAAAACAGAAATAGGAGAAATGAAAACAGAAATGGGAAGGATGAATACAGAAATGGGAAGGATGAGTACAGAAATAGGGTATATCAAAGGAACTTTAGAAACACAACAAATATTCGTTCAAAAAATACCTGATTTAGCGGAAAAAGTAGGAGAATTAAAGAACTGGAGACAATTCGTAATTATTACTGTAACTGCTACTGTTAGCGGTGTTATTGGTTGGTTAGTTCGAGGGGGAAATTTTAAACCTTAACTTGACTTTATATTTAACTATTTCGCTTACAATTAAATTAATTACTTTTATTTCTTAATCTCGATGCCATTAACACAAGAAACCTTAATAGGAAAATCTGTAGACGAATTAACTACCTGGGTAAAACAAAACGGACAACCCGCTTATCGAGGGAAACAACTGCATCAATGGTTATATCAAAAAGGCGTGCGATCGCTAACAGAAATCTCGGTATTCCCTAAAGCTTGGCGAGAAGAATTAAAAGATTATCCTATCGGTCGTTCTAATATTTATCACTGTACTATTGCTCCCGATAAAACGAGAAAATACCTGTTAAAATTAGCAGATAATTTAATCATTGAAACGGTGGGTATTCCTACCTCAAAACGCTTAACGGTTTGCGTCTCTTCTCAAGTAGGATGTCCCATGAATTGTGATTTTTGTGCAACGGGAAAAGGGGGATATACCAGAGATTTAACTTGTGCAGAAATTGTCGATCAAGTATTAACGGTACAAGAGGATTTTCAACAAAGAGTCAGTCATGTGGTTTTTATGGGAATGGGAGAACCGTTATTGAATACCAAAGAAGTTGTAAAAGCTGTTAAAATCCTCAATCAAGACGTAGGAATAGGACAGCGATCGCTTACCATTTCTACCGTAGGAGTTCCCAAAAAAATCTTAGAATTTGCTCATCATAAACTACAAGTTACGTTCGCGGTTAGTCTTCATTCTGCTAACCAAAAATTACGAGAAAAATTAATCCCCAGTGCTAAATATTATCCGATTCCTAAACTATTAGCGGACTGTCGAAAATATGTAGAAATTACAGGAAGAAGGGTAACTTTTGAATATATTTTATTAGGTGGTGTTAATGATTTACCGGAACAAGCGATACAGTTAGCTAAATGTTTAAAAGGGTTTCAAAGTCATGTTAATTTAATCCCTTATAACCCGATCGCTGAAGCAGACTATCAACGACCAAATGCTGAAAGTATTAACATATTTAAAAGTATTTTAGAAGGACAAAAAATTGCGGTTAGTGTCCGTTATTCACGGGGACTAGAAGCGAATGCAGCTTGTGGACAGTTAAGGGCGATGTCTGAGGGGGTGAGGGGGTGAAGAGGTGAAGGGGAGACTGGGGGACGGGGAGACTGGGTGAGGGAGAGATTTTGTCGGTCAATTCATTTATCATTTATCATTGACCATTTATCATTGGTTTGGAAGTAGGCTTGAATCCTCTCCCAAACCCTTTTTCTCGCCTTTTGGGAGAGGCTTGAAACCTAAATGTTCAATGTTCATTGTTTAATGTTCAATGAATAGACCTTCAAATCTTCGTGAGTTTTTGCCTTGTTGCTCTTTTCATTCACGACAATCACCCCGTCTCCCAGTCACCCTATCACCCCATCACCCAGTCCCCCCATCTCCCCACTCTGAGACTTAAGCTTCAGAAGCAACAGGTTCTGGTTCTACTGCTTCTGGTTCTTCTTCTGGTGTTTCTGGGGATACTTTATCTAATTTGATGGTGAGATAGCGCAGGACATCTTCCCCTAAGCGCATCATCCGTTCTAAGGGTGCAATTTGGGTTCCATCTGCTTGATAATTAAACTGGACATAAATACCATCTACCTTTTTTTGAATAGGATAAGCGAGACGACGTTTACCCCAAATTTTTACTTGTAGATCGGTGGCGTTATTTTCTGTCAAGAATTCTTTATAGGTGGTGAGAGCTTGGTTAACTTGCTCTTCTGAGAGATCAGGACGCAAGATAAAAATCATTTCGTAATGTTGGCTCATCGGTTTAAACTCCTTATGGACAAAGTTGGCTTCGTGATCAATTTAGGGTCTTGAGATCAAGAAGCAAGGATCACTGAAAACAAATCAAATGAAAAAATGTCTCCTTTTTGAGACACATTCCTTTAAAATCATACTACGACTTCATGACTAATGGCTAATTAGTTTACTTCTAACCTATCTGATTGCTCAAGTTTATGCCGCAACGCTACGTTCGAGTAAAAACAACTCAAGGAAATATCCATTATGGCTCACTTAATCTTAATCGCAGTGTGGCTGTGTTTGACGCTGCCCCTTGGGATGGAGGACAACCCAGTGGCGTTGTTTTAAAACCTGATACTTATGAATTTTTAGCCCCTTGTTTTCCTTCAAAAATTGTTGCAGTGGGCAGAAATTACAAGGCCCATGCAGAGGAACTGGGTAACACAGTACCCAAAGAACCTTTACTCTTTCTTAAACCTCCTTCAACCCTGATTGGGGAAGGCCAACCTATTTATTACCCTCACCAGTCTCAACAGGTTGACTATGAGGGAGAGTTAGCTTTAGTGATCGCTGAAGTGACTAAAAATTGTTCTGAGAAAGAAGCTCGTAGCAAAATTTGGGGTTATACTATCGCTAATGATATTACTGCCCGTGATCTCCAAAAAAAGGACAATCAGTGGGTTCGGGCAAAGGGGTTTGATACGTTTTGTCCTTTGGGTCCTTGGGTAATCCGCGAATTAAGTGCGGCCGCTGTCATTCAAACCTATGTTAATAATGAGATGGAACCGCGACAATCAGCGTCGGTTCAGGATATGATTTTCTCTCCTCACGTGATTGTTTCTTATGTTTCTCAGATTCTGACTCTGTTTCCTGGGGATGTGATTCTGACGGGAACCCCCGAAGGGGTTGGCCCCCTTAATGTGGGCGATCGCGTTCGGGTAGAGATTGAGGGGATCGGTAGCATGGAAAATCCTGTCATGAGTGTACCAACCACTAATATTACTACCAGCGAACCTGAGAATAAGCAGCCTCAGAAATCGTAGGAATTTCTGCGTAGCGTCCTAAAGCTGATTGGATAATGGAAAAATAGGAGGCAGCAAGGCCACCTAAGAAGAGTACATTGTACAGGGTTTCAAGGAGAATGCCACTACCTCCCAAAGCAGGAATTAAGACATACTGCATGACAATGCCAGCTAAAGCCAATAAAATACCGATGAGGATAGATTGCATGGCATTGTAACGGATGAAATGGCTAATGCGATCGTTACGGACAACTAAAGCAAACAAAAGAATGAAGACAAGGAAACTGCCAAAACGCCCTAATGGTCCTAATAAAGCACCCACTAAACCATAGGTAAGTCCTACAGGTAAAGCTGGAATTAAGAGAAAGTTAAAGACTGGAAACTGTTGTAATAGGAAAGTGCCAAAAAACATTGTGTCGAAAATAGCAAAGCAATAAACTAAAGTACCAAAAATGCGGTCTGGAATACTAACTGAACCACGCCATGTCATTACGGATTACTCCTTGATCATTAAATTGACTTCACTTTTTACTTTAAAACTTTTTTACTTTACTTACCACCAATGAGGGGGGCAAAATGCCCCTCTTTTTTTGTGGTTACTGTTTTAAAAGGATAGATTTGGCAAAGAATTATTACAGATTCATAAATTCCTAGCTGAAATTTCTCAAACGCTTCGCAATAAAATTGATAATTAGGATTAGCTAAAAACTCCTTAAACCGCTTTCTAATTTTAATCCTACGGGTTTTAAGCCTAACAATCTGTTGAGCTAACTTAATTATTTCGGAACTAAAACCGCATTGTTGAGCCGTTCCAATACTTTTAGAAAGTTTTTTTGACCAGAATTTTCGTCGGCTAGGATGTTGATCACTATTGCTAATAAATAACCAAATACCGTCTACCTTGTTATAATTTCAGGAAGTTTTCTAACATGATTGGATATAATCCATATTTTAATTAAGCCAGATTTAATTACGACCGTAAAACTGGATATTGAAGATAATTACTTTGTCACGACAACCTCCAACAATACGGCTGATATAGAGTCTCTTTTAACAGAAACCTAACCAATGGAACAAAAAGAGTTATTCGATAACCCTGACATTTCCGAGCCTCGTTATTCAGATTATTACGGAATGCGTGACTGGGAAGTAGACACCGAAAAAAAAATATTCGATAACCCTAGGGGGTCTCCTAATAATGGAAGTTCCGAGGATTTTAAAAAAGTATTCTGTAACCCTATAAATCTCTCTGAACTTGCGGTTAGCGAATACCAGCTAGGGGGGTCGGCTGGTAAGACTAAAAAGTATTTCCTCTTCTCTTATAAGGAAAAAGGAAAAACGAAACATATTCATATTAAAGGAGGAAATACCGCAAGTCAATTAGCCCGAAAACGTAAGAGATTAATTGAAGCTTGGATCAGAGAAGAAATCCCCTTAGAAAAGATGATTGAATGGATCAAGGAATGGTAAGGGGGTATAGGCTACTACTACTTGAAGTAGTACACTACATTCATCTTTCATGACACCGGTTAAACACAGCTTCGCGTTGGGGCTTAACCCTATTAAATTCGTTGATCTTTGTGGACAATTGACAAATCTCCACTTGTAATATGTTTTTAGCTGTACTAATTTATTACCCGCTTATTCCCCCAATTGTCCAACTTTTACCCAAAATGATTAATAGTCAGAGATGATGAGGCAGAAATAATGGTTAATTCTATGAGTAACTGAAAAATAATTAACCAGAATAATAAATTAATTCCTGGCGTGTATACAGTATATCTAATTGATTTTCCTAAAACTTCAAGTCCTAAGAGTATCTGATCAATCAAAGACTGAAAATAATTGTTTTTTTAAAAGTTCATAGATTTTCTAAAACTCCATCGAAAATAATAAGATTAACGGTTGAGGTTAATCCAATTGGGGGGAATCGGTGACGCTCTACCCTGACCGCTCCCCCCAAACAGAAAATTAAGGGTTCATCTAGAGACAAGCTCCACCAAGGGCAGATCGGATCAAACTGTCATACACTTCCACATACGTCTGTAAGTTTTGTAAGCTTCGATGGCCGGTGATGCCTTGGATCGTCCTTAAACTAACGCCGTTACTATGCAAGTGAGTGATGAGCGATCGCCGTCCTGAATGGGTGGCAATTTTGTGATGGCCTAATCCTGCTTTGGCCACTGCATCCTTCATATATTTGTACACCGCCTCATAAGAGATGGGGCGATCACTATTTCTCGGAGACGGGAACAGATAACCAGACGTGGGGGGCTGGTATCTTTCTAAGTACCATTTCAGCTTCTCAGTCACAGGAACACTGATTGACCACTTTTTACCTTTGCGGATGGTTTTGGGAAAGTAGACCGAATCTCGGATGACCCCCTTAACGGGATCTGAGTATACATTGTCTACTGTCAATAACCTTGCCTCTTGCGATCGACACCCCGTGAACCGGAGTAAAGCCCAAATGGTTTGATGGGTGATCGATTGTCCAACTTTTTCTAAGCGAGACCATTCCCCGGCATTTAAAACTTTAACTTTACCACCAACTGTCATTTT
>JASJDW010000272.1 GCA_030064955.1 Crocosphaera sp. | reverse complement strand
GAAGGAATGGCAAGGGCTAATACAGTAGGAATTCAAACAGATTTTAACAAAATTATTAGTGATTATTTTTCTTATTTTAGTCCTGATTTTTTATTTTTTAAAGGTGATCCCAGTCCTCGTCATAAAATTAATAATATGGGCGGACTTTACGCCTTTCAAATTCCATTACTTTTTGCAGGTTTATTACTTCTACTTAAAGAAAAAAAATCTTATAAATGGGTATTATATTTATGGTTAATATTGTATCCTATTCCGGCTGCTTTTATCTCTCCAGATAGTGCAGTTAGAACTTTAGTTGTTACCCCATTATTTGCTATTATTTCTGGTTATGCTGTTGGTGAAATAAGTGGATTTTTTAAAGGCATTTGGAAACAAATTATTACACTTTTGCTCATAACACTGATGTTTGCTAACCTAGTTATTTACTGTCAGCGATATGTGTTTGAATATCCCCGTTGGCATACTGATGTTTGGTTATCAACTTTAGAAGAAACCATAAACTATGCTGATAAAACTTCTTATGAATGTATTATTTATAGTGATCATGTTTATGGTAGTTATTCCTATATAATGATTCCATTTTTTACTAAAATGCCTCCTAGTCAATATCATCAATACGGGGTAGATGTTGTTCAAAATAAATTAGATATCGGAAAATGGCAAATTAAAGATTTAGAAAAATTAGAAGAACTAAATACTAGCTGTCTTTATGTACTTCAAGGTGATCCCAATGCTAATCATCAAAGAGGAGAGGATGGAGACATTATAGAAAGTAAGGGTTATAGAGAAAAATTTATTCATTCTTTCAAAGACATTAACAATGTTGAATATTATCGTTTAGTTGAAATTGAGAAATAGAATTCAATTTTAACGATGAAGACTACCATCTGGTAAAATAGTCCCTTTAAGAATCGTTCCGGTTAATTTCACCATAATTCGGCTACCAGATCCTACTTTTGCCCCACTGAGATCAGCCCCACTGAGATCAGCCCCACTGAGATCAGCCCCAACTAAGTTAACCTGTTGTAGATTAGCACATCGCAAATTAGCCCGTAACAAGTTGGCGCGGAATAGATTGGCCCGAAACAGATTTGCCCCTTCTAAATTAATTTTATGCAAGAAACTGTCACTGAGATCGGCGTAACTTAAATCCGCTTGAATTAACTTGCGTCCCGAGAGATCCTTTTCTTTTAAATTAGCCCCTTTTAAATCGGCTCCACTCCAATCACGATAATAAGGGCGTTGGGCTTGAGATTGAGGATAATGGCTATAAGGATAAGGAGAATGGGTTTCCCGTGGCACAGAGACAGTTTTCGAGGGATGAGATACTAATTGATGGCTTTTGAGTTGTTCACGGGCATAATTAATTTCTTGTAATTTGGCCACCGCTTTAGCCAACAATCTTTCATTGTCTTTTGGTAGGCGATCGGGATGCCAAATAAAAGCCAAATCTCGATAAGCTTGATTAATCTCCTCGAGAGAGGCACCAACTTCTAATCCCAATACTCTATAATAGCGTTCGATCTCTTTCATTACCACCGGACTTAACGACAATGACAGTAACCTAGAAAGGATAGGGCAATGAAAACAAATCCCTTCTAAACTGACTCTACCTTTTAGGATAAACGCTGTTTTAGCAAATGGTGCTTAAAAGATAAAAAAATCTGAGTATTCTTATCAGCAATTGTTAACAGTAGACGAGAGAACCTAAAGCGCAACGCATTATGGTTAGGATGTTAATGAGATTGCTCGTTCCCTCGGAATGATACCAAATCCGCTTCAGAAAGTAGATAATCATATGGAGAGGGCAGAGGGAGCAGAGGAAGCAAAGGAGGCAGGGGGAGAAAGAACATTACTCTACGATAATAAGCGGATCTAAAATGACAATTAAACAGACAAACCATGTCCGTCGCTTATTTTTCTACTGCTATAGAATTTGACTCAGACAATTTCAGTAGATCGAAAACTTACTTGTTTGGGCTGCAAGGGAGCAGGGAGACGAGCGACCCCGCAATCCTAACTAGGATCTTTGTGATCTACTGAATTTAGCGAGGTTTCAATTTAAACGCAATGTTTTGATAGGGGTGAAGATCGAAATAGAGAAACTGTCCTGCACTATGGATAGTCCAGTAGGGATCGTGTTGATTATATGGTTGAGAACCGATATAGCGTTGGTCAATGGAATTATAAATAACCATATATTCTGCGTACACGGGTACATAGATTTCCACGTGACATTCTACGGTGTAGTAGCTTTCATTACGAACAAAGATAATATCATCCTTGTGATCTTCCCATTTATCAGATTCAAAGCCAATATCTCCACCCCATCGAATAAAACTAAACCATTTACGCTCATTATTAGACCCATTGCGAATCATAGAATTAATTCCCTGACGGGCCAAAGCTGGTTCGTTACGAAGAAGCTGATTAAGATCATGAAAATTGTTGGTAATCTGTTGTTGATGAATAGCAGCATGAGAGCCTGTTTTTGACCAGTCAACCCCCTGAAACACATCAAAATAGCCCTCTTCGCCAAATTCATCCCCTTGGAAAATCATCGGTGCGCCGGGTCGAAACCAGCAAAGGGCGGCCAACCCAACCAGGGGAATATGATTACCCAATTCTGTGATCAATCGAACCTTACCATTCGCACATTCATCATGGGTATTCATGGCGTTGACCATCTTTTCTGCACTTTTATTGTGGATCAGAATCTCAATATGCTCAATTAAACGATGCTCAATAGGAATTTGTAAATAATTTCTAATACGGTGCATTTCCCCCATGTTTTGGGCATAGGTAAACCCTAGTCCCCCTTCATCCACAGGACAAGCTAGTCTAGGAAAGACGCGCCGTGATTCTTCAGCAATGGTAATAAAGTTTGGTGCGGTATGGCGTAAACGGGCGTGTAAGTCCCGCAAAAAACGAAGTCCCGCAAAATCTACTGCTTCTGATAACCAGTATCCCCGTTCCTCAAAATAGCGATCGCCTCCTAAATTATTAAACAGTTCCCAGTTTTCCAAAGCAACCTGTTCACGATCATTTTTTGGCCAGTCCCAAAAACCGCGATCGTAGTCAAAAAAGATTTGAGAAGCGACAGCATCAATGCGCGCACCGTCTACCCCAAGTTCATGATGCAGATAGGTACACAGTCCAATCAGATAATTTTGAACGTAAGTATCCCCCACATTGTAGATACGACTATTCCATTGATTATTCCAACCCCTTGCTCCAGAATGGTGATAGAGTTCGGTTCCGTCATAGTTAGCTAGTCCACAGTCCCAGTCTTGTACCCCAAACCCTAAAGGAACATCCACAATCACCCCAATACCATGAGCATGACAGTGATTCACTAAATATTTAAAGTCATCCACCGTTCCATGACGTTCATAAATAGCGTAAGGACACCCGACTAAATATCCCCAGGACTCATGAATGGGGGTTTGAAAAGGTGGCATGATCTGAACGTGGGTAAACCCTATATACCCTAAATGATCCACAATTTTGTGAGCAATGTCCCGATAGTTCCCATCGTGAAAGGTCGATAGGTGCATTTCATAAATGCTCATGGGTTCATGACCCCGCTCAAGATGTTTATGAGTCCACTCAAAATAATTGCGATCGCCTACAATACTATTAAAATTACGACTACCATTGGTTCCCCAAGTGACTGCCAACTGGGGACTAAACGGATCAATACGGGCCATCCCATAAGGTTCTTTTAGATAATCATTTTTATTCTCAATATAGTATTTATACTCCTTCCAGGTGAGATTTTCAGCAATGGTAATTTCCCAAACTCCCTCTTCATTTTGGGTCATAGGTTCAGCAAAACAATCCCATCCAGTGCCTTCACGCATCAGGTAAACCCCTGTCGCACGGGGAGCATAGACTCGGAAGGTTGTTGTATCTTTGTTAGGATGGGCCCCAAAATACTGATAGGGATAATCTTGCTTGATGGTTTCGAGGGATAGTGTTTTCACAAGGAAACTCCTGGGATGACATAAAGTATCAGTAGATCAAAAACTTGCTTGTTGGGGCTGCAAGGGAGCGGGGAGCAGAGGAGATTCGTGATCTACTTAATATAGATTAGGACATTATGGTCGCTTTACCGAGGCTTTTGCCTTTTGCCTTGAAAATTGTGTTACCTTTTGTTGATTTGAGGGAATCATAAAATTGTACGCTTAAGGATTAGATTGGACGAAAACAATCAAGTTTATCTGATGAATCATAGGGGGAACCATTGTGGATCAGCAAAAGATACTGGGTTATTTCATTGAAGAAGCAAAAGAACATTTAGAAACCCTAGAAACGGGACTTTTAGAACTATCTGCCGTGGTAGAAGATCAAGAACGACTCAATGAAATGTTTCGGGCTGCTCATTCTATTAAAGGGGGAGCGGCTATGTTAGGTTATAGTAGCATTCAAAAAATTGCTCATCGGTTAGAAGATTCGTTTAAAATTCTCAGAGAAAATAAGGTTGCTACTGATCAAAAGCTAGAATCTTTGTTCTTGAAAGGATATGATGTTCTACAGAATTTAATTGACAAACTTCAAGCAAACTTTGGACTTAAGGCAGAAGAAGCGGATAAAATTGTTGAAGAAGCAGAACCTTCTTTTGTAGAACTTCAAGCCTATCTTAATAAACTTCTCAATGAAGATGAAGAGCCTAATCATGGAGATGTTTTTGCTCAGGTTAAGGGGTTATTGACCCAAATGTTATCTTTATTTCAAGAAAAAGCGAATACTAAAAATCGCCAAAGTCTACAACAATTATGCGGTAAACTAGGTCAGCTTTTTCCCGATATTGATAATTGGCAAACCTTAACACAAACTGCCTCAGATGCGATTGCTAACCCTCAACATTCTTATGCGACCCTTGCTCCTGTTATTATTAAGGAATTAAAACAAAATAGTGACTATATTGAACTAAAACAAGAAAACGAAATTGAAATAAGTGTTGCTTTACAACAATTAGCTTCAGCAAAATTACCCTATGTTTTAGTCAGTTTAGATCCCCATCATATTGCTCAGACGTTACGTAAGGTTTTAAATCATCAACAATTGTCTCAATTATCTCAAGCTTTAAGCTAATTTAAAGGGCAAATTAATTCTCAATAATAAACGGGAAATTTTCTCTACTTTCCCGTTAATTTTTTATTAGTTTTAATACTTTAGTTAGTATTCCATGCTAACATTTTGGAACTAAAATTAGGTAATTAAATTATGAAGCTTGCCCTTGTGAGTGATGATTTTCAGACGATTACAGGAAAAACTGGTCGCGCTCGAAAATTCTTAGTATATGAAGCAACTCAAAATACAGAACCCACTTTAGTGCAGAAGTTGGAAGTTCCTGAGAGTCAACCTACATTCCATGATCTTCATAATGATGATATCACACCTCATCCTCTAGACCATAGTATATTAATTACTGGAGAGGCTGGAGTAGGGTTAAAAGAGCGTTTAAGTCGTCGTGGTATTACGGTTTATATTACCTCAGAAACCGATCCCTTAGCAGCAATTGATGGAGTTATGAAAGGGAATATACCAACTTTAGATCCTACACCTCATAGGGAAGATGGGAGTTGTCTGAACCATTGATATTGATTGATAGGTAAGGTGGGCAGAACAAATGATCTTTATTGATCAAACCAGATTGTTCTAGGCATTTGCCCACCCTACATTTTTTTGGTTAGGTCAACAGATTATCCTAAATTCGATTATAGTGTACTACTTTCTTGGATTTTTGTCACTAATTCATCTACTTTTTCAGGGGACATAACAGGAGTGTCTGGTGCATTAACCGAAGGCCAAGCTGTCTTTAATTCTTCTAATGTGGTAGTAATAACTTCGTGTTTTTCAGGATATTTTTCACTCATGGTTTTAGCAATGGGTTGATAAAGTTCCTCTGCATAAACGACAAATCCCATAGAGTCTTGATATTCAATTAATTCCACAATTTTATTATCGGCGATCGCTGCTTTATATTCTGCATTGGCTGTTTTTAAAAGTCCATTCATGACAGGTAAAATGGTTTCAGGAGATTCTAGTTTTTCTGGGGGAACTGCTGCGATCGCTTGATCAATAGCTGTCATTGAACTCTCATACAATTCTTTCATTTTTTCAGATTTTGGATTCGTTTTAATCCCATCATGAAACTGATTTAAAGTGGTTTTAAAATCGGTAACATTCCGTTTACTAAGTTGGGGTTCAATGTCTCCATATAGTTCTTCTACTGGATGTCCTACATGGGGTTCTGCTTCTTCATATTTTCCCTCTGCAATTAATTGTTGTGCCACCATTAAATGACCTTTCATTAATCCTAAACTGACTAAGTAATCTTTATCTTCATTTTCAGGTTTGGTTTCAACAACTTCAGTTTGATCGGTTTGTGCTGTTTCTTGATTTTGTGAAGGGGTACTACAACTGGTTAAAGTAACAGCAAAAGGAACCAGTAGTAAAGAAGATAAATAGCTTAATTTTTTCATCTTAACTCCTTTTTGGGATCATTATTTGTTTGATTATTTTAATTGTATATAACTGAATTTTCAATCACATTAAATTTTCCTAAACATCCATATTCAGCGATAATATCTTGATGGGGATGAAACATAAATTTTCCAGGATATTGATAAGAAAACTCCAAAATATGGCGTTCTGCTGTCCCCATTGTAATCATATCAGTTTCTTCATCTGGGAATAAAGTTCTCCCTGTACGATATACTTTAAACATATTGCCATGAATATGAAAGGTTGCCACAGGATCAAACTCAATCATATTCAAAATATAAAGTCGAATTAACTGATTTTGGTAGATAGGAATAGGATGATCTCGATAATAGTTAGGAATACCATTGATAGCATAAACATCATTTTTTTGCTGGTTATTAATATCGTATCCACCTAACACCATAACCATCTCATCTGCGGGGGGACGAGGAGAGGGAGGATCAACAATAAACATCCCATATAACCCTTTACTAATGTGACGAGTTACAGGGGCAACATGACAGTGATAAAGATGGACTCCAAAGGGTTTTGCTTCAAATTCATAGACGGCAGTTTTACCATGACGAATGGGTGTTACTCCGTCCATTTCTGATGGATGGGTTCCGTGAAAATGTAGGGTGTGGGAATGGCCATCTTCGTTATGAAAAATAATACGAACTCTTTCTCCTTCTTTAGCTCTTAAAGTTGGTCCAGGAACACGATCATTAAGATTCCAGGTAATAAAATTAAGGCTACTATTAAGCTGAAGTAAACTACTTTTTGCTGTTACTTCGTACTGTCTAATTTTTTGTCCATTTTCCTGTTTAATTATGCCATAATCAAACTCTCTAAGGATGGTCATGGGGTTAAAAGGGTTATCTAAAATAGGATTTTTATCTATTTCAATATCAGGGATTTTAACCGTAGAATTAACCTGAGAAACTAGATGCTTTAACCCTAGAGTTCCCCCTGCTAACCCTAATCCTAACAGAGTTAATGAACCTTGTAATAGTTGGCGACGGCTCCAATTATTAAACGGTAAATTTGGTGAAAATTGTGACATAATTATTCATCTTCTTCGATACATAAAGCATCAGCTTCAGGTTGGCTTAATTTGATTAAGTTACCGTTAATTTCTAGGATAACAGGCCAATTTTTACAAGCTTGACGAATGACAATAAATCGAGTTCCTGGAGTTAATCCCATCGCTAATAATTTCCCTTGATAACCTTTAAAAATTTTGTCATATCCTACGACATAACCGATGGCACCAACAGGCAGTTCTCTCAAATAGGTTTTCACAATTTGTTTCATCTTTTGTCCTGCAAGAAAGTTTAGTTTTTGAGCTAGGAATAATTCATGAATTATTCCTAGTTAGAAGGTTTTTCAAACTGTAGCACTAGATTATGAAGAATTCATAATTAACTTTCCTCCAAATACTTTAAAATGTAAATGTTGTCCGAATAGTACCGATAACTAAAGCCTCATTCCTATCATCAAAATCAGGTTCTGTAATGATAATAATGCCAGGAGTAATCGAAATATTATCGTTAACAGGATATTGATAAATTGCCTCAATATGAAAAGAACTATCTCGATCCGTTCGTCTTAAATCATCCGGCAAATTAATATCAGCTTTAGAAACCCAAGGTTCCATCCCCACAATAATCGCTCCGGTATCTCCTTCTTTAAACGCATCAGGAAACGCTAAAGTTACCGCCCAATTCCAAATATCTAATTTACCCCTTTGGATCACATCAAAATCTGGACCAATATCAATGGCACCAAGGGTTCTGGTACTGGTAAAACCGCCCCAACCCCCTAAAACAAATTTATCCCAAATACGCCAAGTAAATTCCATCCCATAGGAATTATTAACCGTATTCACAGAGGCTTCAAAATCCTCAAATTCTTCTTCAATAAAGGTTTGAAAATTAGAGCGACGAGTCCCTGTTCCAGAATCTAAATTATTGTAGCCATGAACATAGGTAAACGCCACTTTAAAATTATCACTGGGTTCGTAAGCAAACTGTCCAATGACTCCATAAGGACCATTAAACATCCCTGCACCCAATGCTGGATCATTCCCATCGGTGGCTAAATAACCCCCACTCCATTCAAACACTTCAAACAAACGTCCTTGGAAACCAATACCAGGACCTTCACCCATATAATAAAGAGGGTTACGACTACCAAAGGCGGAAATCGCCCCAAAAGCCCCATCACCGTCCAGGAAGTTGACTGTAGGCACAAAGTCATCAAATGCACCACCAACGGGTTCAATAAACATTCTGATATTTTCTGCGAGGTCAAACTCGTAAATAATCAGTTCTATGGCAAGATCGCTCCCGTCAGGTTGAGAAAAGCCTAATTCCCCTTCAAACGTCCCTGTAATGTCAGAATAGGCGGGTACAGTGCCTGTTGCAAGACGGGTGTAGAGTAAGTCGTTACCATCAAATGTTGTATTGAGTTCTAACCGTCCCCTGTAACCAAAATTAGTGGTTTTGTTAATTTCTTCGATACCTCCATTCCTTTCTCCACTGGTAATGCCAGTTAAACCAACAACAAACTCCCCAGTCAGCTTGGTAGTGGTGGAAAACTGGTGATCTTCAAGAAAAGATACCCTTGACTCCAAGTTATCGATCCGCGCATCCAAAGCCATCAATTCTTGTTCAAACTCTCGGGCTAACCGTTTCAACTTTTCGATATCTTCCCGCAAAACGGCAACATTTTCTTGGATTAATCGTTCTATAGTATTCATACAGGCGTTTAACCCCGCAGCAAACTCGTAACGGGATAAAGCTCGATTGCCTCGAAATGTTCGGTCTGGATAACCTACAATACAACCATACCGTTCTACCAGTCCCCGTAAGGCTTCATAAGCCCATTCTGTTGGAGAAATGTCTTGTAACTCAGAAACACTGGTAACTTGCGACATAGAAGACTGCTTACGACTTGCTGGGTTCAAAAAGCCATCGCGAGACTGTCTTAGCTTAAAGTTTTGATCCGGCTTTGGTAACGCCGGCAAGGGTAATGTTTCTCCTTTTTCTAAGGACACCCTACCTTGACGACGCAGAAACTCACTACGAGACTCTCTTAAAGACAAGTCTTGAATAGGTAAAGCTTGAGTGGTAGACGCAGAAAACAAAATCATTCCGAAAACTAGGATTACATTGTTAAACGGAAAAAAGCGGTTGATCATTCATTTCCTCACACAGTTCAAAAATTGATAATGATTATCATTATACTTATTTGTTTTTGCAAGGAGACAAGGGAGACTTTGCGGACTGGGAGACTGAGAGACTAAGAGAGCAGGGGGAGACAAGGGGACTG
>JASJDW010000271.1 GCA_030064955.1 Crocosphaera sp. | reverse complement strand
CTGAAGTGGGATAATAATGTAGCGATTGAAAATTCCATCTATAAATAGTCCTTGCTAAATGTGAGTGAGTCTGAGTTGATCTGAAGATAGGAAGATAAACAGGGGATCAGTTAAGTTGATGAGTAAGACTTTGGTTTAAACTTCACACCCCAATCTTACGGGTTGGTTATCTAGGGTTGAACCCATTGAGTCCGAATAGAATCTTCCCCAGTAACCTTTAATCGTGTTTGCAGAAGTCCGTTTAAAGGGTAATTAAGGAGAGAGAGTTGTATCTTTGGAAAGGATGACCCTCGCTCAAGACTTGCTTTGCACCAGAATAGACCAATCTAGTGCAGCGATAAACTCATCTGACTTACCATTTTACCAAGATAAGGGACATTTTGAATTAAGTTCGGAGTTCGGAGTTCAGGGTTCAGGGTTATTTTTTTAAATTATGAAACAGTTAAAACGGTTAGAAATCATCATTAAGGGGGCAGTTCAAGGGGTAGGATTTCGTCCTTTTATTTATCGCTTAGCTACAGAATTAAACCTGAAAGGATGGGTTAATAATTCGGCTTCAGGAGTATTTATTGAAGTAGAAGGAACGCCAACAATTTTAGAGCAGTTTTTAGCGAGAATCCCCCAAGAAAAACCTCCTATTTCTCAAATTAATAGTCTAGAAAGCAGTTGGTTAGACCCGGTTGATTATACCAGTTTTAAAATTCGTCATAGTAGTAGTGGGGAAAAAACGGCCATTGTTTTACCAGATTTATCCACTTGTTCTGATTGTTTACAAGAAGTTTTTGCTCCTAATAATCGACGTTATTTATATCCGTTTACTAATTGTACCAATTGTGGACCTCGTTACACCATTATTGAAGAATTACCTTACGATCGCCCTCACACCACCATGAAATCTTTTACTATGTGTGAATCTTGTCAAGCAGAGTATGAAAACCCTCTAGATCGGCGGTTTCATGCTCAACCGAATGCCTGTCCTCTCTGTGGTCCAAGGTTACAATTATGGGATCAAAAAGGAGAAATATTAGCTCAGGAAAATGATGCCTTAAACTTGAGTATTAATGCGTTAAAAGAAGGCAAGATTTTAGCGTTAAAAGGATTAGGAGGCTTTCAGTTACTGGTTAATGGAAGAAATAGAGAATCTGTACAACAATTAAGACAACGGAAACATCGTCCTCATAAACCTTTTGCTTTAATGTATTCTTCTTTAGAAGCCATTAAACAGGATTGTGAAATTAATGAACTGGAAGAACAATTATTAACCTCCCCTCAAGCCCCAATTGTTCTTTTAAAACGCAAAAACCATCTTCATTTAAGTCCTGAAATTACCCCCAATAACCCCTATTTAGGTGTGATGTTACCTTCCACTCCCTTACATCATTTATTACTTCATAATCTTGATTTTCCCATAGTGGCAACCAGTGGTAATCTTGCTGGTGAACCGATTTGTATTGACGAAAAAGAAGCTTTAAACAGATTAAAAAACATTGCTGATTTATTTTTAGTTCATAATCGTCCTATTCTTCGTCCTGTGGATGATTCAGTGGTTAGAGTGATGGCAGAAAGAGACATGATTATCCGTCGTGCTAGAGGATACGCCCCATTTCCTATTACACTTAATACTCATTCTTTGACGAATATTTTAGCAGTGGGTGGACACTTAAAAAATACGATAGCTATCCTCAAAAATAATCAAGTTTTTATCAGCCAACATATTGGAGATTTAAGTACAGCAGAAGCCCTAAAATCATTCAATCAAGTAATGGAAAGTTTAAAGGGATTATACGACTTTGAACCAGAAATAATCGTTTGTGATGCTCATCCAGATTATCTCTCTAGTCAATATGCAAAAGGGCAAAACTTACCTATTATTACCGTTCAACATCATTATGCTCATGTTCTTTCTTGTCTAGCTAATAATAACTTAAATGCTCCCGTTTTAGGGGTGGCTTGGGATGGAACAGGATACGGTCAAGATCAGACAATTTGGGGGGGAGAATTTCTTTTAGTTAGGGATAACAACTATGAACGAATCGCTCATTTTCGTCCCTTTAAGTTACCCGGAGGAGATAAAGCAGTTAAAGATCCCAGAAGAATTGCCCTGTCTATTTTATCTGAAGTTTTAGGAGATACGAATCAGATAAAATTACCTTTTCTAGAAACCATAGAATCCAAAGAATTAAACTTAGTTAAACAAATGTTATCCCGTAACCTTAATACCCCCATAATTTCCAGTGTCGGTAGATTATTTGATGGGGTAGCAGCGATGATCGGAATGTGTCAAAATATTACGTTTGAAGGACAAGGCGCAATGGCCTTAGAATATGCTATTGATGAGTTGAAAACAGAGAAAACTTATCCCTATCAAATTAAAGGTATCAACTATCCCTTAATTATTGATTGGCAGTTGATAATAGAAGGTATTATAGAAGATAACTTACAAAAAATATCTAAGCAGGAAATTGCAGCCAAATTCCATAATACTTTAGTTGAGATTATTATCGATATTGCCCAAAAAAGTCACAAAAAAAATATTATCTTAACTGGGGGATGTTTTCAGAATAAATACTTAACCGAAAGAGCTATTTTACGTTTAAGACAAGAAAAATTTGCCCCTTTTTGGCATCATACCGTACCTCCCAATGATGGAGGAATTGCTTTGGGACAAATTATGGCCGGTATTCTGCAAAAAAAATAGCGTTTTGCTGTCAATTTGGTATAATCAAAACATGGAAAGGTAACTTAAACAAACGTGGATATTTTTGGAAGTTCAGAAGCGGCAAAAATCTTAGTGGTAGATGATCACCCTTTTAGTCGTGTTATGGCAGTGGATCTTTTAGGTGTCAATGGTTATCATGTCATTGAACATGATGGGGTTTCCGATGTCTTTAGTGCAGTGAGAACCGTATCACCGGATCTTATTTTGATGGATATTAAAATGCCTAATTATAACGGCTTTGATATTTGTCAACAATTAAAACAAGCTCAAGATACTCGTTCAATTCCTATTATTTTAATGAGTGTTGCAGACGATAATCAATCTCGTCTCAAAAGTCAAGAAGTGATGGCAGATGCTTTTATGAGTAAACCTCTAGAAAGCATCATTTTATTACCTGAAGTTGAATTATTAATCCAACGAAAACGACTTTATGAATGGCTAGAACAAATGCAACAAGTTTTGTTTTTGATTTCTCAAGCCATCGAAAAACGCTATTCTCCCGAAGGAAAATCAGGAATTAGATTTGATAAATTAGCACAAGGGTTTGGAGAATATCTAAACTTAAACCCTGTAGAAATTAGTGATCTTATTTTAGCTTCTCATCTCCATGATATCGGTACTGTCGCCATTCCTGATGCGGTAATGATGAAGCAAGGAAAATTAAACGAAGAAGAACGAGAATTAATCAAAAACCACGTTTTAATTGGGGAAGAAATTTGTAAACCGATGCAAAATCGTCGCGGTATTGCTCAAATTATTCGCCATCATCATGAACGCTGGGATGGTAGCGGTTATCCTGATGGTTTAATTGGCGAAAGTATCCCCAAATTAGCGCAAATTTTTCAAATTTTAGACATCTATGAAGCCTTAACCAGTCAAAGACCTTATAAACAAGCTTATAGTCCCCAAGAAGCCTTAAAAATCATTAAAGAAGAAGCCGAAAAAGGATGGCGAAATGTCAAGTTAGTGCAACAATTTGTTGCATTCATGGAAGAAAAATAACCGACTTAAAAAAATATTAAGACAGATTCTTCAAAACTCTAATTTCGGGCCAATTTTTTAATATAATTATAATAATTCCTGTTAAAAAATTATAATAAGGCATGAGAACTATGGGAGACAAACTTGCAGATATCTTGGAACCCCTAGCCGCTTGGTTCCGTAGTTTAGGCGTACCCGAACCCATCGTTCATTGGGGACACCCAGTCATGATGGGTATTGTCGTCTTAGTATTGGGTAGTTTTACCGCTTACATGGGCTGGCGCAGTCGTTTCGTTACCGATCCTAATGTAGTATCAGAAAGTCGCGCCTCTCACCGTCAATTAGCCCCTTGGGTGTTCCTTTTTGTTACCTTGGGATATACAGGGGGTGTATTGTCTTTAGTGATGCAAAAACACCCTGTTTTAAACAGTGGTCACTTTTGGACTGGGACCGCCGTTATCGCCTTAATGGCTATTAGTGCAATTACTCCTTTAATTGGCTTTAATGGCGATCAAAAAGAAGGTTATCGCGCGTTTCATGCGTATTTAGGTGGTGTGGTTGCCATTGTCTTAATTGCTCATGGTATTTTAGGATTAAAATTAGGACTTTCTTTATAAGTTTTCAATTGTAGATTAATTATTTTTCCGGTTTCTTGAAGGAAGCCGGTTTTTTATCATTCGTCAGTAGCAATTTTAATGATGGAAAAAACAGCAAAAGATATTATTGAATTGATTTATCAAGCCATTAATAACCGAGATATTGAGCAAGCAATAAAATGGGTTGATGAAGATTGTGTTTATGAAGATGTGAACTTTTCTAAGCCGTTTCAAGGTAAAAATGCAGTTAAACATCTCTTTCAAGAATCTTGTGATAATGTTCCCGATGATCTTAAATTTGTTGTAGATGAAATTACCACAGGGGATCCCTTAAACGTAGGTGTTTTATGGCACGTTGAACTCGATAATATTCCTATCCCCAATGGTAGAGGGGTTAGTTTTTATCGTATTTCAGAAACCACTGGAAAGCTGATTTTTGCTAGGGATATTGTGGAACCTCCCCTAAAACCTGGCAAACTATCTTTTTTCATTATTCGTTTAATTACTCCTTTAATTAGAACCTTTTTAAAACAAGATTCTAACCCTCCAAAAACCCAACTACTCTTATCAAAATTGTTATGGTTTCTTGCAGGAACTTATATCTATATTTTACTCTGTTCTTCCCCTAACTTTATTTTACCTGGGGAACCCGTTTGGGCAGTACAACCAGAAACAATCAAAGAAGTCATCAGCGAGTCGATCAATTTTTTCTTTGTTTTACCTATCCTGAATAACTTAGGTATTTCAATAATGAAATCTCCTGTGGTTCATCCTGCTATTGAAGCACAATTTAACTTTGCTGAAGCTTGGATCTTTATGTTTCTTCCTTTGTTATTAGCGGATAAACGGATAAGAAATTTCCCAAAAGTTGCCCTTTGGACTGTGGCCATGTTTCTAACAAATGTGTTTCTTTTGCCTTATATGGCTTTACGATTTAAACAACCGACTTTAGAGAAAATAGAAGAACCAAAAAAGGGAATGTTAGAACGTATTTTTGGTTGGACAGGGTTAATTGTGGGAGTGATTGCTATTATTTGGCTATTTATTGGAAGACCCGAATTTGGTGATTTAAGCCAAAAAATTCAGTATTTTATGACACAATTACAAAGTAGTCGGGTGGTCATTGCTTTTGCTGTGGATCTGGTTTTATTTGCTATTTTTCAAGTTATCTTAATGGGTGCAGTTATTCCTCCTAATAATTCACAACGTTCGTTAAGATTTATTCCTTTCTTTGGTCTTGCTTTTTGGTTAATTTTGTAGTCGAAATACTATAGCATTTCTTGGACTCATGAGGTACAGTTAATATTCAACTTCTGAACTCCTAAAACTAGAAGAATTTGTACCTCACAAGTATGAGAACTGCTATATTGTAATTTATAAACCATACTCTTTTAATTCATCCAAAGAAACCACTTCTAATGCTCGCATATGAGTTGCTTCTAAAATGACTGGAGGTGCTACCCCTGCTTCTTTCGCTTCTTGCCAACGAGAGGCACATAAACACCAGCGATCGCCTGGTTTTAACCCTGGAAAATCATAAGCTGGAATGGGGGTACTCAGATCATTTCCTTGCTGTTTTGTAAAGGTTAAAAATTCAGCCGTTACTTGAGCGCAGACTACATGAACCCCAAAATCTTGCCCTCCTGTACGACAATAACCATCACGATAATAACCGGTTATGGGGTTATTACAACACAATTTTAAATCGGTTCCTAATACGTTTTTTGCGTCTATCATTGTTTAATGTCCTCTTAATATTTTTTATTTATAACTTAAAAATTTATCAACAGTTATTTCTGCTTGTCGAATTAAACTTCTGAGTAAACCAGGAGCTAATTCTTTATGATTGGGAACTGATAAGGTTGGCTTTTCAGAATGCCATAAAATTACATGACTTCCTGTTTGATGATCTTTAATATACCCCAATTTCTCAAAAATACTAATCGCTTTTTTCCCAGATATATTAGACAATCTTCCCATTAAATCACAACCTCTCCAATAAAGGATGGTGACTCCTCGGAAAAGTTAAAATTACCATGCTTTTCTTGAACATAAAGATAACCTTGAATAGCATCTTTAATATTTGTAATTGCTTCATCCATTGTTTTTCCTTGACTAACACAACCTGGTAATGAAGGGACTTCCGCAACATAACCCTCATATTCCGAATCATAGGTAAAAATAACTTGAAATTTCATTGTAAAAGCCTCACAATTAAACTAAATTATAACCTTCTTGTTTCTAAGATAAGGAGCAATCAAAATATAATTAAATTATAGCGATCGCTCCTTAAATTAATTTAACCGACTTCTACATATTCACATAGGGTTTTAGGGTTAGGAAACTCATTTCCTTCTGCTTTTAAACTGTTGAGATGATTAGAAATAGAAGCATAAATGGATGTTTTTACTTCTTCTACTGTTTTTCCTACTGCTGAACATTCGGGTAAGTCAGGAACATAAGCACCGTAATGAAATCTTCCTTTTTCAATAATTACTGCATAACGCATGAGCAGTCCTCAATTTTTTGATTTTTCTTACCTCAATGGTAATACAGGTTTTTTGAACAATGAATAATTAATAATTAATAATTAATAATTATTAATTAATGAACATAAGCATCTAAAAATTCGTCCTAACCCACCAAAATAAGCACTGTATTAAACTGAGTTTTGTTGGGTTGAAGGACGAAACCCAACCTACTTATTAGGAATCTCTATCTATTTTTAATATTGATTGAATCAACAATTTTCTCTTCTTCTGATACAACTTCAACAGGAATTAAAAGAGGTTTAGCGTTTTTGGGTTCAATGTTAAATAATACCCGACTCATCCCTGAAGCACAACATAAGGGATCGCTATTATTGTAGCGTTTATATTCCACAAATAGACTAGAAGAGCTTGTTAAGAAAATACGAGAAATATCCCCATCGGTTCGAGAGTTCATGGGTTGAGGTGATAAGGTTCCTGCAAACTGTTCTCCTACAAATACAAATGCTTGATAACCCAACGGACGACACATTCCATCTACCCCAGTCATCGCAGTAATAACTGTGGTTTCATTGTAAGTTTGTTGAGGGCCAAATAATTCCCAACCGGCTTTAATAATACTTCTTTCTTGTGGATTGGTTGCTTCTCTTAATTGATCTTTACATCTGTCGATGTTAGGAAGTTCAGCATCAATTTTGGGTGCATTAGGAATCATTTTTCCTAGATCATTCCAGTTATTGAGTTCATTATCTAGCCATATTTTTGTTTTTTGCTCGATTTCTTTTTTACTAATAATTTCAATCAATGACCACTTAAGACTACTACTATCAGCGGGAGGATTTAATTTTTTTTTTGAGCAATTCTTAACTCATAAAGATATCCAGGTTCGTAGTTAAATCCTTCAATCGATCCATAGAACAATATCCAATTATCTTCTAAATTTTCCTTGATTTGTAAGCATTTTTGAGGTGCAAACCCAATACAATCTACGGTTTCAGGACTAATATAAACTGTTTTTTCTATAATTTTACTGTTGTCATTGGTTATATTTTTGAAGGTCATAATACCAATCTCTTTTGGTTTAATGTAAGCAATTTGTAATTGTCCTTTTGCATTAATACTGTACAGTTTTGCTCCTTCTAAAGCTGATAAAAATAACGTTTCTTGGTTCATAATGTCTTCAGAACAAGCTTTACGAGTTGCAGCAATTAACCCAACTTTCATGGCATTTCCTTGAATTACATATCCTGTGGTATAACGGTTACAACTACCACTTCCTGATAGCCTATCTTTTTCAAACATCAGGGTAGAGTTTTCTTTACTTAATGTTTGATTTTCAGTCCAACTAGCTAACTGCCATTCGGTTCCAATTAAGGGATTTTTAGTTTGATTTTGTTGTTGATTTTCGGTTGAATTTGATGGGAGTTCACTGGCGATCGCAGGATTATATTGTTCTAAAGATATTAACGAAATCGATATTAGCATTAACCCTTGAATAATTTTTTTAAGCTGAAAAGAATTAGTCATTTCTTTATTAAAACTGTTGTGAGTTGATTAATGGCTTTATTTTTTTCTATTATAACAAAGTTGCTCATTCTATCATATATTCAAACCAAGAAAAATATTTATTACCTCCTCTAAATATTAGAGTTAAGAAAATGCTTGTCTTGATGTGCCTTAATTTCATGAAAAATGTTGAAAACCTTGATCTAAGTTTATTTTAACCTCTTGGTTTCCATCTACTAAAATGACTGATTTTTCCTCAATAATTTTCCCAATAATATTTGCTTGGTTGCCTATGGTTTTAACCAATTGACTTGCAACTTCTTCGGATAAACATAATACCAACTCAAAATCTTCCCCTCCATATAATACCCAATTTAAGGCTTGCTTAGAATTAAACCACTGTGATAGCATAGATACGCATGGTAGTTTGGATAAGTGTATCTGTGCGCCTACTCCACTCATGGTACAAATCTGCACCAAAGCATCCCCTAAACCATCACTACTGTCCATCCCTGCGATCGCTTGAGTTTCCATAACTTCCCAAAGGTAGGGAAGCGCATCTAGACGAGGTTGGGGGTACTGATGAGCCTGAATTAATCTCTTTCGTGTTTCTGTGTTGAGATTAGTTGCTACAGTAGGATGGAGTAATAATTCGAGTCCTGCTCGTGACATTCCATGATAGCCTGTGGTAACAATAACCTGTCCAGGTTCGGCTGTAGAACGCTTGATAATGTGATGAGGAAAGGCTTGTCCTAAGGCTGTAATACTAACGGTTGTTACCTGAGAGCGACAAATATCTCCCCCCACAATAGGTGTGTTGTATTGGGCTAACAAACTGCTCATTCCTTGGTACAAATGTTCCACCCAACTAGCCGTAACATCTCCAGGTAAAGCTAAACCGACGGTGATTCCTACAGGAGTAGCTCCCATTGCTGCAAGATCCGATAAGTTTGCTGCAACAGCGCGCCAACCAATAGACTGAGGGGGTGTAGTGACATCGCTGAAGTGTACACCATCTACTAAAACATCAGTAGTCACCACTAATTGCTGTTGAGGATCAAGGGATAAAACGGCTCCATCATCCCCGATTGTATCATGGGGACAAAAACCTTTTAATTTTTTTAAGAGTCCTTGTTCCCCAATATCCTTAATTTTCATCGTTTATTGCGTAAAGAAGGGTTAAACATTTCACTAATACCTTCGCCGATAAAGGATAATCCTACTACCATTGATGTCATAGCCATTCCAGGGAATAAAGTTGTCCACCAAATACCTGTAGATAAATCAGGTAATGCTTCTTTGAGATCATGACCCCATTCTGGAACTTCTTCGGGTAATCCTAATCCTAAAAACCCTAAACCACCTAATACTAAAATAGCATCAGCAGCGTTTAAGGTAAAGACAACAGGAACA
>JASJDW010000031.1 GCA_030064955.1 Crocosphaera sp. | reverse complement strand
TTTAATCCCGACTAAATTAGTCGGGTATGTTTGACGGGGGTTTTTGACCGTGTTACTATCCAAAAAGATTGACAAAATGTTACTCACGTACCCAACCATGACCCAGGCAACTCAAACCCAAACAACACCAGGCTTTGCGCCCACCTTTACCCACCTCGTTTCCAAAGAAGGTGGGGTTAAATATCCCCTCAAAGCCCTTCATGTTTGCGAAGAAACCTTTTCTCCTTTGGAAGTGGCTTACGACTATGACGCTATTCGTAATCAAGTGAGTCGCGCAACCATCGAAGCCGGTCCTAACTCCATCTGGCGTTATAAAGCATTTTTGCCCGTAGAAAGCGAAAATCCCATTGATGTTGGCACAGGAATGACCCCGCTGGTTAAATCTCACCGTCTCGCCCGTCGCCTGGGTCTAAAGAATCTTTACATCAAAAACGATGCGGTCAATATGCCTACCCTTAGCTTTAAGGATCGGGTCGTTTCCGTCGCCTTAACCCGTGCCAAGGAATTAGGGTTTACCACCGTTTCTTGCGCGAGTACCGGCAATTTAGCCAATTCTACCGCAGCGATCGCAGCCCATGCAGGATTAGATTGTTGTGTGTTCATTCCCTCGGACTTAGAAGCAGGGAAAGTGTTAGGAACCCTCATCTACAATCCTACCGTGATGGCAGTGAAAGGGAACTACGACCAAGTGAACCGCCTCTGTTGCGAAGTCGGTAATACTTATGGTTGGGGTTTTGTCAATATTAACTTGCGTCCTTACTATTCTGAAGGTTCCAAGACATTAGGGTTTGAAGTAGCGGAACAGTTAGGCTGGAAGTTACCGGATCATGTGGTTGCCCCCTTAGCCTCTGGTTCTCTTTATACCAAGATTTACAAAGGGTTCCAAGAGTTCATCAAAACTGGCTTAGTGGAAGACAAAGCGGTTCGTTTCAGTGGCGCACAAGCAGAAGGCTGTTCCCCCATTGCTTCTGCGTTCAAAGAAGGACGAGACTTTGTGACCCCTGTTAAACCTAATACTATCGCAAAATCCATTGCGATCGGCAACCCCGCAGACGGTTACTACGCTTTAGATATTGCTCGCAAGACCAATGGTAATATTGAAAGTGTCACAGACCCTGAAATTGTTGAAGGCATTAAATTATTAGCAGAAACCGAAGGCATCTTTACTGAAACTGCCGGCGGAACCACCATTGCTGTTCTCAAGAAGTTAGTTGAAGCAGGAAAAATTGATCCTGAAGAAACCACCGTTGTTTACATCACTGGAAACGGACTGAAAACCCAAGAAGCAGTACAAGAGTACATTGGTCAACCTTTACTTATTGAGCCAAAATTAGATAGTTTTGAGCGTGCATTGGAACGTTCTCGTACTTTAGATCGTCTAGATTGGCAACAAGTTCTCGTTTAGTCCCCCTTAAAGTCGTCAGGGTTTTTCTTCTTGTATCCTTGACGGCTGTTTTTTTGGCAATTTTTCGTCATCATTATTGATAATTGGTTCATTTTTGGATAACTATGGCTGTCAAAGTATTAATTCCCACCCCTCTACAAAAATACACCAACAACCAAGCTACCTTAGAATGTAGTGCAGAGAATGTGGGTGCATTAATTGAAACCTTGGAAAGTAGTTTTCCTGGGATTAAAGCCCGTTTATGCGATGATGATGGTAAACCTCGTCGCTTTTTGAATTTTTATGTGAATAGTGAAGATATTCGCTTTTTGAACAATACCGAAACCGCTTTAAACGATGGGGATGAAGTGAGTATTGTTCCTGCGGTTGCTGGTGGTTAGATTTATCTATAGCGGTATATGATGTAACGTGATGAAAGTCCTGCGAATGCGGGATTTTTTCTTTTTATATGAAATCCGCTTAATCACTCAACGTTAAAATTCTGACTCTAAATCCATCTTCCCCATCCTTAGTATAGGTTTCAATATTTTGGATACATTCTTGGATATTACTAAGATACAATTGATTATTTTTCATAGAGGAATAGATTCTTTCAATACTTGTTCTTTAATCGTTTCATGAAGTAGTTGAGGTTTAACAACATCAACTTTACAGTTAAGTAAATCTTCTAATTCTTGAATTAAACTAATACGATGCAGTAAACTATGTCCAGCTTCTATATCCATAAGAAAATCAATATCACTATTTTCCTTAGCGTCTCCTCTAGCAACTGACCCAAAAATTCTAATATTATTTGCTCCATATTTAGCTGCAATTTGCTGTATTTCTGTTCTTTTTTGGTGAACTCTCTGCTTAAGATTATCTGACATTGATAACATTTTCGCTGAAACTTTCTACAAGATTAGTTAACCTAATTATATATCTCTTTATGGGAATCCCTCGTTTTTAACGATGGGAGGTTCAAAAGTATCCTAAACATAATGAGTAATGCTCTAAGTAAACACAAAAAATCTAGCTTTAGTGAAAACGAAAAGATCAACGAAAATTTAGAGCAGAACACCATATTGATAACGTTCTAAGATTTGATCCAATAAATCAGAGTTATCATCTATTAAGTTACGTGACACTCCTCCCGACGCTGGTCTCGCTCCGCGAGTGCGGCTGCACCCAGTTGGTACAGCGCGGGCTTCCCTACCTCACGATAGGACGTTACTGTTTCATCGGTCCTTTCTAGACATACAAATGGCAACATTTGTATGTCCCCGTCCAGATACCTCCACTCCTCAGCACTACCGACTATCCATCGGCTGTAATGTATCGAATTTTTATCCAGAAAAGCTTTCTTCCCTGTTTCCAGCTTCCGAAGCACTCTTGATTGTCTGGGGCAATCTAGGGACGCATATCTCCACTGGCTAGAGCGATGGGGTTCGCCCTTTAATTTCTTAGCCTGTTTCCAGGTGTCGATTAGACTTCCTCAAGTATATCGATTTTTTGGATAATTGACAACAATTTTGTCAATTATCGGGGCATTGAACCCCTCAATTGACCCGCCTATCATCCAAATGATTCTATAAATGGACAATCAATATTCAGACCAGTGTATAGTATGCCATAACTCTGTTTAGGACCATCAAAACGTCCCTCACCGCTTCTATCGAAATAAAGACTAGAAGTGTAAGGTTCTCCACTCCTGTTTTCTGTACGATTTAATCTATATAAGGGGTTACTAGCTGGAATTGTGAAATGAGGAAGAAAAACCTCATCGAAGTTGCTTGGAGGTAAAGGAAAATCGTCCACACTCAAAGTTAAACAGTATCTAAAGCTATATTTTGAGTTAGAGGATAATGAGCGAGTGGGAATTACTTCTTTAAGACGATTGATGTTTAGACAAGGATATATCAAATTTAGTGGTTTGGATGAGGGTATTAAACAACAATTAAAATCAACAGAGATATTGACTCAGGATAAACCCGTCTAAATTTAGTTAACATATCATCATAACTATGGATAAAAAAATACATAAAAAAGCAGATTTTTGGGTAAACTTAAGCTACGGCTGATTTATAGCATTTCCTGGACTCATGAGGTCCACCTAATATTCAACTTCTGCTGGG
The DNA here is from genome assembly GCA_030064955.1 of Crocosphaera sp. Classification (GTDB taxonomy): domain Bacteria; phylum Cyanobacteriota; class Cyanobacteriia; order Cyanobacteriales; family Microcystaceae; genus Crocosphaera. The sequence goes on along the minus strand of JASJDW010000031.1, from coordinate 21,813 downwards.
GAGCATCGGGCGAAGCCTGCCCTCCTGAACTCCCGAACTCCCGAACTCCTAACTCCTAAAACTAGAAGAGTTTGTACCTCACAAGTATGGGAACTGCTATATACCTCAGAGAAATTATTTAACCATTATTTCTTTCAAGAGAAGTTAAATAAGAATTAACTCGTAATTTACGTAATTCTCTAACTAATCGTAACCCTTGATGATGATATAAAGGAACAGGAAAAATAGTCGGTAATCTCTTCATTACGTTCCGTGCTACACTTAAAGAACAACCAGAAATACGTGATAAAACATTAGCTCCTTCAAAAATAGCCTCACTGGTAGCAGCATTTTGAATCTGAATTTTCCATATTTTTTTATCTAATGCAAGTTGTCCTTTTTCAATAGATTTTAACCCATTTATTGTCGCTAAAACCACCAAGTGATCGCCTACAGATAACCTCAATTCTTCATGAGGCATAAAAATAGAAGATTGAGGGGGTTTCTGATACAAAATAGGAACAACTCCATAACCATAAGCGATATCTGCTAACAATAATCCATTTAAAGTATCCTCAGATTCAATACAATATTCTGTTACTAAAATTGTTTGATTATTAAGACGAAAAAGTGTGATAATATTCTCCCCAAAAGCTGCACCTGCAAAAACTTCTGCGGCGACTTCGTAGGTTCCCACAATTTGAGCATGGGGTAAAATTTGTAATAAATGTTGTCCTAATTGGTGTCCAGCAGTACGAATCACTAAATGACAATCAGGATTGAGTTTTTTGGCGGTTAAGGCAACTTCTAAATTGAGGATTTCGTCATCAGTAACAACCACAATACTTTTAGCTGTTTCTAAATTCGCTTGAGGAAGAATGTTTTGTAAATGTCCAGACATAAAAGGGATATTTAACATCATTTCTGAAGCAGCATCAACTTTAAAACTAATCCCTAATAAAGCTTGTTTAAACTCATGTAATAGTCTGGCAACTTCTCTTCCTACTCTTCCTAAACCGATAATAATGATATGATTTTGCTCAGGAATAGGCGGGCGACGTTTAACAAATTGAAACTTAGCTGATAAAAGCAACTCTGTTAATAAAGCATATAAAACCCCTACAAAAGCAGTACCAGATAGAGTCAATGCTAAACTAAATAATTGTAACCAATGGGGAATTTTTTCCATTTGTTCAAACTCCCCAAATAGATCAGAATAGCCTCCCAATAATAAAATAACAGTGGCAGAAAAAGCAGAAAAAAAAGTTGATTCTGGATAGTATCCATGAATAACAATTGTGCCAAGAAACAGCAAGGTTAACACAATAGCACCACACATTAATGCTGCTCCTCGTAAATATTTCCCTTCTTTTTTCTTCCATTGATAAAGGATCTGTTTAAGTTGGGAAAAAATAGGTTGAGACTTGACTCGAGAAGACGAAGACATCATTGATTTGGAAAAGTTAGAAGTTAACAGATCTTTAACTTCGATATAAGTAATTAAATCCCCAGGTTGTAATCTTGTTTCTGGGTTCCATTGATAAAAAGAACAGGAAAAATTTGGATGCTGATGATGATAGGAAAGTACCAAACGAGTGCGAGTATTTAACTCATAAAGATAACGAGTATAACACCAAGGATCGTTAGTAGTTAGAGGACGCTGAATGATTTGTAATGGTTTACTATCTAGACTAAAAAACCCTTTAATATTGCTTCCTAAAGCAGCTAAAGCAAAGGCTTTAGTTGGAAGTTGAGTGGGTTCATAAGCAATAAAATTTCCTAACTGTTCTTCGAGTAAAATGTTAAGATTATCTTGAGCAGAACGCACTACTAAACGGGTTTTCGGGTTTAATTTACGGATCGCTAAAGCAGTTTCAATATTAACTTGTTCGCTAGTAGTAACTATTAACGCAGCACGGCAATTTTTAATGTTAGCTTGTTGTAAAATTTTTATGTGTCGACAATCAGCAAAAATTAATTCATCAATAAAATCTTCAATATGAGGAATTTCCCAAATTTTGGGTTTTATCAGTTCAATAGCGACAATTTTCACCCCAAATTTTTTCAATGATAAAACACAATGCTGTCCTAAACTTCCTAACCCACAGATTAAAAAGCTATCTTCTTGATAAGATGTTGCTTGAGGAATAGAATTAGACAAAGTGTAATTAATAAATCTTGTTTAAATATTGTTGAATGCTCTCTATATCATCCTCCCAAAGTGTAGCATAATCGAGAACAAATTGTAAGAATAGACGTATTGTAGATAATTGTTCAGATAAGAGTATAGCTAGATATTGATCTATAGAAACTGAATGAATAATTTTTAAGTCATAGTCCAAAACGTAGTGATTTTTTTCCAATAGTAACTTCAATACTGACTCAAAATAATTGATTTTAGGCTCTATATATTGATCAATAGACCAAACCATATAAGCTGGAATATAATATTGCCAACCTATGGGATCTAAATAATGGGAAACGAATAAGATATAATTGCTACATTTTTCCAATGTTGGTTTAGGAATTTCTCTCCATTCATATTCAATATCTTTAGCTCTAACTTCAGCTAACAATTGATTAGCTTCTAGATCAAAAACAGCAAAATTATAGGCATAATCTATAATCCGCCAAATTTCATTGGCTTCATCTAATGATACTCCATTATTTTTGTGTATATTACTAAAAGCATGAAAAACTTTTTTTTTGATTTCTATCCCTTTTTCTTCTATTTGTTTATCTAGGAGTTCCCATTGAGAATCTCGTATTTCTTCTTTGGTTGGACGACGAACATCTTTAAGCCAACGAGAATCACTAGCTCCTAAATTAACAAAATTTAATTGTGCTAAACGTAAGTCGTGGATATCTTTCGTTGATTCATCATCAGTCCAAAAACAAATAGGACAAACTAAATAAGTGCCTGGAGGTTCCTCTTCTAAAGATTTGTATCCACAACAAGGACAGAAATACATGATAATTGTTGAGCAGTAAAATTTAGGATAAGGCATATAGCATTTCCTGGACTCATGAGGTACACCTAAGATTCAACTTCTGAACTCCTGCTAGGGAGCATCGGGCGAAGCCTGCCCTACCGAACTCCTAACTCCTAAGACTAGAAGAGTTTGTACCTCACAAGTATGGGAACTGCTATCAATAAACTATATGTAGCTACAGGATACTACAAATAACTTAAGTTGACATCATGATGAATCTACAACTTGTTAAACTCAAACAAATCTTGTTAATTAGTTTTATATGTCTAACCATATTTTTTAATCCTCTACCAAGTTTAGCCATCACACCCCAAGAAGTTCCTAATCCCAAAATTGAATCTGGAAGATGGGTAAGTGATGTTGCAGAGATTCTCTCACCAACAACAGAAAATCAATTGAATAAAATCATTGATCGTTTGGAAACATTAAATGGGTCAGAAATGGCTATTGTTACAGTTAGTGAAACAAGTGGTGTATCATCTCCTAAAGCTTTCGCTACGGAGTTATTTAATGATTGGGGAATTGGCAAAAAAGCAGAAAATAATGGGGTTTTATTGTTAATTTCAGTTAAAGATCGTCGTGTGGAAATTGAAACAGGGTATGGGTTGCAAGAAATTTTACCCGATGTTAAAGTTCAGGAAATTATTGACACAACAATTCTGCCTAAGTTTAAAGAAGGGAATTTTGATTTAGGGACAGTAGAAGGGACAAAACGTATTGTTGTTTTCTTAGCACCTTCATTAACAGAAGAACTTGATAAGGAAAATCAGTCTGCTCTGAGTATAGGGAACAAAGTTAAATTAGGAATACTCATAGCAGTTGCAGCAATCTGTCTTCTTTGGATATGGTTAAAAGACTTGATAATTGGCACAAAAGTTGGCAGAGGAAGTGCTAGTCGCTCACCAGGATATGCCGAAAATTATGGAGATGGATGCAGTGGTGGGGGTAGTTTTGGCGGAGGAAGTAGCGGTGGTGATGGTGCTGGCGGTGGATGGTGAAAGAAATTTGTTCACTAAGGTGGGCTATGCCCACCCTACGGTTTAAACCTTAAATTGCTCTGTAATGCGTTTCATGGCTTCTTCAACATTGTTTCGACTATTAAAGGCAGAAATACGAAAATAGCCTTCTCCGGCTGCTCCAAACCCCGATCCAGGGGTTCCCACCACATTCGTCGTTTGTAAAAGTTTATCGAAAAAATCCCAACTAGACAGATCATGGGGGGTTTTTAACCAGATGTAAGGGGCATTAACCCCACCATACACCTCAAATCCTGCGCTTTTAAGCTTGTCACAGATGATTTTGGCATTTTCGAGGTAAAAGTCAACTAATGCCTTGATTTGGGCTTTTCCTGCTTCGGAATACACCGCCTCTGCTCCCCGTTGCACTATGTAGGAGACCCCATTAAATTTGGTGGACTGACGACGGTTCCATAGTTTCCACAATTCTACCTCAGATCCGTCGGAAGCTTTGGCGGTTAATTGTTTGGGAACCACAGTAAACGCGCAACGAGTCCCAGTAAATCCTGCATTTTTGGAAAAGGAACGAAACTCAAGGGCGCAGTCTTTGGCTCCTTCTATTTCGTAGATAGAATGGGGTAAACTATCATCGGTGATAAAAGCTTCGTAAGCAGCATCAAAGAAGATAATGGAGTCGTTAGCTTTAGCATAATCTACCCAAGCTTTAAGATACGCTTTTGTGGCTGTGGCCCCAGTGGGGTTGTTAGGAAAACAGAGATAAATAAGGTCAACTTTTTCGGTGGGAATGTCTGCAATAAAGTTGTTCTCTGCACTAATGGGTAGATAAACTAAACCATCATATTCCCCCTTGTCATTGGTTTCCCCTGTGTGGCCGGCCATAACATTCGTATCTACATAAACTGGGTACACAGGGTCTGTTACTGCAATTTTGTTATTTTTGCCAAAAATGTCAAGAATGTTGCCGGTATCGCATTTTGCGCCGTCTGAGACGAAGATTTCAGAGGCATCGATATCACAGCCTCTGGCTTGGAAATCTTGGGCGGCAATTTTTTCCCGTAACCAACCGTAACCTTGTTCGGGTCCATAACCTTTGAAGGTACTGCGATCGCCCATATCTTCTACGGCTTTAATCATAGCGGTTCGACAAGCTTCGGGCAAGGGTTCAGTCACGTCTCCAATACCCAGTTTAATGATTTTAGCCTCGGGGTTCCCTTCCACAAAGGTGTTTACCCGTCTTGCTATTTCGGGAAAGAGGTATCCTGCTTTGAGTTTGAGATAGTTGTCGTTAATAGTTGCCATATTCTACGTCGTTACAAATGCCTTTATTTAGCTTACTCTGGTTTCTGTCCCAAATTCTTAAGTATAGCTAATATTCAACTTCTGAACTCCCGAACTCCTAACTGCTAAAACTAGAAGAGTTTGTACCTCACAAGTATGGGAACTGCTATAATTTATTTTGTGTACTTACTTATCACTGCGATCGCCTGAACATTCAAATTGAGCATTGCTGCCTATTTTATGTTATCCTAGAAAAGTTGTTCAAATCTCGCACATTCAGGACTTCGGGTGTTTCGTCAATAGAAATACACCTGAATGGAGGATTAACCCGAAATAGGAGAAAATTTAATCATGGCAGTCGTATCCCTCGAAGACTTGCTAAATGCAGGGGTTCACTTCGGACATCAAACCCGTCGTTGGAACCCTAAAATGTCTCAATATATCTATACATCCCGTAATGGGGTTCATATCATCGATTTGGTGCAAACTGCCCAATTGATGGAAGACGCTTATCAGTACGTTCGCAATAATGCCGATAAAGGGAAGCGGTTCTTGTTTGTGGGAACCAAACGTCAGGCAGCCGGTATCATTGCTCAAGAAGCCTCTCGTTGTGGAGCTAACTATGTTAACCAACGTTGGTTAGGGGGAATGCTTACCAACTGGGAAACCATCAAAACCAGAGTAGAACGCCTTAAAGAATTAGAGGCCATGGAAGAAAGTGGGCAAATTGCTCGCCGTCCCAAAAAAGAAGCCTCTGTATTGCGTCGGGAATTAGGTAAACTACAAAAATATCTCGGTGGGATTAAAACCATGCGTCGTCCCCCCGATGTGGTGGTTATTGTGGATCAACGTCGAGAATATAATGCCATCCAAGAATGTCAAAAATTAGGCATTCCTATGATTTCTTTACTCGATACGAATTGCGATCCAGACTACGCCGATATTCCCATTCCTGCTAACGATGATGCCATTCGCTCCATTAAACTAATTTTAGGTAAATTAGCAGATGCCATTTACGAAGGTCGTCATGGTCAGTTAGAGTCCGATGAGGATTATGAAGAGTTTGACGAAAGTCTTGCAGAAGGAGACTACGATGACTACGATGAGGAAGAAGACGAGGACACTGAAACTGAAGCGGTTTCTTCTGATGAAGGAGAAGAAGAGTAAACTGACTTCATGAGAAGGGGAATCAGAAGTATCTAAGCTAAGATGTCTTCTTATTCCCTAATCACCTCACTCCAATGTCATAGAAAAATTGCGTTGGAAACCCCGTCCTTGTAGGACAGCTTTACGATAAAATTGTTGTGTTAGCAAGTCGCAATGACTTCTAGATGTGGGTGAAACTCCCAGTAGTAGGACGCTCTAGTTAAAGGTCTAGTTTTAGCCTCTACAAGCAATGGGTCTAGATTAAGCAAAACGAAACAAATCAACACAGCTAACAATTAAGTTGGAACAAGTATCCTCAGACCTCTTTTGAGGCGAGAGAGTAGGGGCAATTGGCAACGCCTAGGGAGCAGTAGTGGTGTACTGGTTCGCGTTTTCACCTTCCTAAAGAATCCCCGCCGTTCTAAGGTGAGGGAGTGTCAAGTCAACATAGTTTTTAGCGTAAACACGAAAATCACAATGGCCGAAATCTCAGCAAAACTGGTTAAAGAACTCCGTGAAAAAACTGGCGCGGGGATGATGGACTGTAAAAAAGCCCTCAAAGAAAATGAGGGGGATATGGAAAAGGCCATGGAATGGCTACGGCAAAAAGGCATTACCTCCGCCGAGAAAAAATCAGGCCGACAAACCGCAGAAGGATTGGTTCATAGTTATATTCATACCGGTGGCCGCATTGGGGTACTGGTAGAAGTCAACTGCGAAACCGACTTTGTTGCCCGTCGAGATGAGTTCAAAGAACTGGTTCAAAACGTCGCTATGCAAATTGCAGCTTGTCCTAATGTGGAATATGTCGCCCAAACAGATATTCCTGAGGCTATCATTGCCAAAGAAAAAGAAATTGAAATGGGACGGGATGATTTAGGCAATAAACCCGATAACATCAAGGAAAAAATTGTTCAAGGGCGCATTGAAAAGCGACAAAAAGAACTGTCTTTGCTGGATCAACCCTTTATTAAAGATCCTAATATGACGGTTGAAGAGTTACTTAAACAAACCATTTCCCAACTGGGTGAAAATATACAAGTGCGCCGTTTTACTCGCTTTGTATTAGGGGAAGGTATCGAAAAACAAGAAGTTAGTTTTGCTGATGAAGTCGCTGCTCAAACAGGACAAAAAGCATAAGCAAAAAATCAGTCTTAACTTGTTTTATTGACTCAATCCAACAAGTAAAAAGGGTTAGGAATAGTAAGGCAAAAGTAAGGAATATATCTCCCACTCTTGCCTTTTTTACGTATTTTTGGTTAATGTCTAGGGTTAGTAAGAGTTGACTTATGGCAAGATCTCTACAAAAAATTAGGCAAGAAATAGAACAATTAGAACAACAATCAACAGAAATTTTTACAGAATTAAATAAGCTTTACAAACACTATTTAGAAGCATTAAATTTATCAATCAAGAAACAATTGATTTTGGCAGTTTATGAAATCTGTACTAAAATTTACCCTGAAGAGTTTTTGCAATTGTCCTACAGTCAAAGGGAAAAATTACAAGGAAAGATTAGAGAGTTATGTCAACCCCTTGAATCTCAATTGTTAGCATATATTACTTTTCCCCAACCCACTCCAACAGCTACCATAACCGAACAAATATTAACCCAATTATCCCTCATTAGTAATAAAGAATTTCAACTACCAAACCCAGAGGAAGATGACTCACTCTCTAAAATTGAGAATCCTGAAGACCTAGTGTTATGGTGTAAAAGAGTTGAGCAAGGTATTAGAATGATTATCCAAGATCTCTCTCAAGAGGTTAATAGGGAATTACAAAAAAATAACATTATTGCCAGTCAATTACCTCCTCAACTTCTAGAAATGGCCTTACAAGCAGAAGAAGGAGGAATACCATCGGGAAATTCCCCTAACATTCTTAATTTACTTATAGAAACCAGTAAAAAAGAAGACAGCAATGAAGAAGATGAGGAAGAAGAAGATGATGATAACCAAGAATCACAAATAACCAAAATTTCTGCTATCCATTTACGATTATCTGATATGGAATTTGCCGATGCTCAATTGAGTATTCAACGTCAACAAATTCGCCAAAAATTAGATATTGTTAAGAAAATACGCAAAGCTTATCAAAAAATTCAACGGGAAAATGCTCAAGCAGAAGCAGAAGCAGCATGGCGTTCCAGTTGGCATGAATGAAATCTAAAATTATTACGATCTCATGTTCAACTCAAAAAAGGATTTTGTCTTAACCAAAACTTAACCTAAAAGTTATAGGATATAGGCAGAACAGACTTCAAGGGGATATAAAACAATGCGAACCCTTGCTGTGGGAGATATTCATGGATGTGCTACAGCCTTTGACCAACTTCTAGAAGCGATCCATTTGCGTCCAGAAGATAAATTAATTACCTTAGGGGACTATGTAGATAAAGGGCGATCATCCAAAGAAGTATTAGAAAGGTTACTCTATCTCTATGAAAATCATCACTTAATTCCCCTTAAAGGCAATCATGAATTAATGATGTTAGGGGCATTTCAGGGGAACAACAATGAAGATTTTTGGGTGAAAATAGGAGGTAAAGCCACTTTAGACTCTTATCCCCAAATAGATAAAACTAACCCTTTATTGAATATTCCTGATAACCATTGGGACTTTGTTAAACAGCATTGTTTAGACTGGTATGAAACAGATGATCACATCTTTGTTCATGCTAACTTAGATCCAGACTTACCCGTTGATAAACAGTCAGGACATGACTTGTTTTGGCAGAAACTTTATCCCCGTCGTGGCCATTATTCACAGAAGACAGTGGTATGTGGTCATACCTCTCAAAAAGATGGTTGTCCCGTTAATATGGGTCATCAAATTTGTATCGATACTTGGGCCTGTGGTCAAGGATGGTTAACTTGTTTAGACGTTGATACAGGAAAAATTTGGCAAACTAATCAAAAAGGAGAGGTAAAAATGGGTCATATTGAAGAATTTTCTAGTTTATCCATTAATTAAATCATCTTTTTCTTGAAAAATAAACAAGGGTTGTAACCATGACAAACCTAGAGACACTAACTCAAGAAAAATTAACCTCTTCCCAGACATTACTCAGCATTTTACAACAACTTCGTAATAATGTTGTTAGAGAAGGAAACCATCAATTTGAAAAGTGGCGATCGCTGATTACTAGAGACGCTTTTACCCCTAGTGCGCTGAATTTAGCCTATTATTTAGCCCTCCGTCGTCACGATATGCGGGAGATACAGCTTGCGTTAACCCCTTGGGGACTGTCTTCCCTGGGACGTATTGAACCCCGTGTTTTGCCAAATTTAGACAGTGTAATTGCAACGTTAGGGGTGGTGTGTGGTCAAGACCCCACCTTCTTACCGAAACGTCCTCCCCTAGAAGCATTTTTTGAAGGCGATCGCCTCCTAAAACATCATACCGATGAAGTGTTTGACCATTGTTGTAATAATCGAACTGTGCGTATTATGGTAACGTTACCGAGTGATGCAGCAACGGATGAGCATTTTATTTTAGACTTGGTAAAACGAGGGGTGGACTGTTTAAGAATTAATTGCGCCCATGATAGTCAAGTGGAATGGGAAGGGATGATCAAGGGCATTCGAGAGGCCCAGAAAATTACAGGGAGACGGTGTAAGATTTTTATGGACTTAGGGGGGCCAAAATTACGGTTGCAAACCGTGATACCACCTCAAGGTAAAAAACGCATTCATCAAGGGGAAGGATTGTTATTAACCCCTGAAAAACCCACAAAAGCCCATAAAACCTATTTTCAAGCATCTTTGAGCCTTCCTGATGTTTTAGCACAGGTTAAAGTTGGGGCAACCATTTGGATCGATGATGGTCATATTGGCGGTAAAGTTGAAAGTGTTGGCAGAGAAGGGGTATTAATTCATATTACCCATAGCCGTCCCAAAGGAGAAAAGGTTAGAGAGGATAAGGGGATTAATTTTCCAGATACGTCTTTAGAGCTTAACCCATTGACACAGAAGGATCGTCAAGATCTAGATTTTATTGTTACCCATGCTGATATCATCGGTTACTCCTTTGTCCAGACAGCGAATGATATTGAGATGTTGCAATGGGAGTTAGAACAACGATTAGGGAAAGATTGGCGTAAAGTTGCTATCGTGGCTAAAATTGAGACGTTGAGGGCGGTTAAAAATCTTCCTGAGTTAATTATTCATGGTGCCGGAAAACAACCCTTTGGGGTGATGATTGCTAGGGGAGACTTAGCCGTAGAAATTGGCTATCAACGATTAGCAGAGATGCAAGAGGAAATTTTGTGGTTGTGTCAAGCTGCTCATGTTCCCGTTATTTGGGCGACTCAAGTCTTAGAAAATTTAGTCAAAGACAGTATTCCCTCTCGTGCAGAAATGACCGATGCAGCTATGGCTGAACGGGCAGAATGTGTTATGTTAAATAAAGGAGCATATATTGGGGAAGCTGTGACTATTTTGGATGAGGTGTTATGTCGGATGCAAGCCCATCAGTTGAAGAAAACCCCCCAGTTACGCGCGTTACATTCTTGGAACATTTAAAGACTAAACTCTTGTAAAGCAGGATAGAAGTTACTATTTTCATGACTCGGACGACTTAATTTAATTAAAGCAAATCGTTGTAATGGGGTCAATTGTTCCCATTGTTCTGAGGTAATTTCTTTGTTAAATTCTGCTGCTTTTTCTTGAATTGCTACAGGAATATAATGGCTATTTAACCAAGGTGGATTATCATCAATAGGTAAGGTTTTCGCAGGCGTTCCTGTTTTTTCAGTAACCAATGTTTGCAAAAAATTTGCATACAACTTCGCTTCTTCGGGGGTTTCACAAGCCATATTAATTAAAACTTGTTTTTCTTGTGAACTAAACTGATTCCAGTGGATTAATTTCAGTTTTACCCCACAAGTATCTAACTTGAAACGGACAATCATGGGAATACAGTGTAAAGACTCAACAAATTCTTGTTCAAATTGAAAAAAATGATCCATAATATCTAATATTTACAATGTGGAACCGTCAAACTAAAATATAACTCGCTGGTTATTAATGGATTCCTGTGGCTAATTCTAACGTTTCTGATTCTCTTTTGCGTACTCCTCTATACGATCTGATTGTTGAACAAAAAGCGAAAATGACAGCATTTTCTGGTTGGGAAATGCCGGTACAGTTTACAGGGTTGAAACTGGAACATAATGCTGTAAGAAGTGCAGTAGGAATGTTTGATATTTCTCACATGGGTAAATTTACCCTAGAAGGAGAGGGTTTATTTCCTATGTTACAATCTCTTGTTCCTTCGGACTTAAGTCGATTAACCCCTGGTAAAGCTCAATATACCGTACTATTAAATCCTGATGGGGGCATTATTGATGATATTATCGTTTACTGTCAAGGGGAAGAAAAAGCGGTTATTATTGTCAATGCAGCCACAAAAGATAAGGATCAAAAATGGATTTTATCTCATTTAGGGGCAACTACACTTAATTTTAGCGACTTATCCCAAGAAAAAGTTTTATTAGCTATTCAAGGCCCTGAAACGGTAGGAAAATTACAGCCTTTCCTCGAAGCGGATCTAAGGCAACTATCCTTCTTTGGCCATCTGGAAACTGAGGTACTGGGATACCCTGCTTTCATTGCTCGTACAGGGTACACTGGAGAAGATGGCTTTGAGGTGATGATTACCCCTGAAGGGGGACAAAAATTATGGCGATCGCTACTTGAAGCTAAGGTAACTCCTTGCGGGTTAGGGGCGAGAGATACCCTCCGTTTAGAAGCCGCCATGTGTCTGTATGGACAAGATATTGATGATCATACCACTCCCTTAGAAGCTGGCTTAAAATGGTTAGTGCATTTGGATAGTAAGGGTGAGTTTATTGGCCGAGAAGTCTTAGAAAAACAAGCCACAGAAGGGGTTAAACGGCGTTTAGTGGGGTTAAAAATGGAAGGAAAAGGGATTGCCCGTCATGGTTATTCCGTGGCTTCTGAGGGCAAAATTGTGGGAGAGGTGACTAGCGGAACCCTCGGGCCAACAGTAGGAAGTGCGATCGCTTTAGCTTATGTTCCCACAGAATTGAGCAAAATAGGAACAAAGGTTGAGGTAGAAATTAGAGGAAAGTTTTATCCGGCTAAGGTGGTTAAAAAGCCTTTTTATAAGTCGGAAAATCGTTAAATAGGGAACTAGATACCATCAATTTTATCTCTATGTAGAGACGTTTCATGAAACGTCTCTACCGTTGTTCAAACTATCAATGATGAAAATTCCCCGTTTATTATGGCTAATATTTGGAATTAGCAGTTTAGTATTATTTTTTTGTGCTAGTTTACGTCATTGGTTATTTCAATCCAATGCGTTAGATTTAGGTTGGTTTGATCAATCTCTTTATTTAATTAGTCAAGGAAAACCCCCTATTGTTTCTTTTTCTGAGGATCATATTTTAGGAGATCATGCTGCTTTTATTTTTTATCCGTTAGCTTTATTTTATGTTATTTATGCTGATGTTCATTGGTTATTTTTAGTCCAAGCATTGGCTTTATCTTGTTCTATTTTTCCCTTATGGTTATTGGCTAAGCAAGCAGGGTTAAAAGACAATTTAGCTTTAACGCTAGTTTTCGTTTATTTACTTTATCCTTTGATTTTTAATGTTAATTTATTTGATTTTCATTCAGAGGTAATTGCGCTACCTACAATATTTTGGGCAGTTTTAGCAGCGAGAACAAAAAAATTTTTAGAGTTTATAGTTGCTATTATTTTAATCTTAAGTTGTAAAGCAGTCTTATCCTTGACCGTTGCTGCGATAGGAGTCTGGTTATTGTTCTTTGAAAACAGAAAAAAGTATGGAATTTTCGCTTTATTTTTAGGAGTCTTTTGGTTTATTATGACCACACAATTAATTATTCCTCAGTTTAGCGGGGATGAAGTCGCTGCGGTGGGTCGTTATTCTTTTTTAGGAGACTCAGTAACAGAAATTATAACCAATTTGATTTTACAGCCTAATATTATTTTAAGTCGTATTTTTACTTTAGCTAATTTAGAATATATTATCCTCTTATTTATCCCTGTGGTTTGGGGTTTATCCCCTCGTTATTTAACTCCTTTAGTTGCTGCAATTCCTGCATTAACTTTAAATTTATTAACTGATTACCAACCGCAAAAAGATTTAGTTCATCAATATTCAATTGCGATTTTACCGTTTTTATTGTTATCAGTTATCACAACATTAGCAGCGAATAAAGGCTTAATTCGTAAACCAAAATATATAATGCTGTGGTCATTGATTGCTTTTTTAGCATTAGGAAAGTATGGTTATTTTACTTCCCGATATTTAGAACAAATTGAAACCGTATCAGCTATGAGAGAATCGGTAAAATTAGTTCCTGAAGAAGTAAAAGTATTAACATCCCCACAAATTTCTCCCCATTTAACTCATCGTCAGGTCATTAAATTGGCCATTAAAGATAGAGAACCCATTGATATAGAGAACTTTGATTACATATTACTCAATACTCGTTATCCAGGTTGGGAAAATTCTCAAGATACTGTTAATAATTTAGCTGTTAAACTAAGAAATAATAAAAATTTTGAACTTAAATATGATAGAAACGGCGTTATTTTATTTAGTCACTACAGATTTTGATATTGCTAGGGAATAAAGCATAGGAGTTTTGGTTTGACTTATATGCTTTATTCCCTATTTTTTACTAATTGATCCATAAAGATTTTATCCTGTGGTGTTTCTGTAATTCAGAAAAATTACAAAGAAGAATCTTCTACCATGACTTCCATAGGAGTACCAGTTCCTGGTGGGGGATAAACTCTAATTTTTGCTGTATTCCCTAACTTTTGTAAACTCTCAGCAAAGGAAGGAATATATTGTAAAACCTGCCAATTTAATTGATTGTTAGGGCAAATAATCACTAAAGTTAATCCTTTACTTCTAACGGTGACATCCCATCCACATTGTCTTAATAAATCTTGGGTCATGGAATTGCAATTGTTATAAAACATTTCTCCAGTCACTTCTTCTAATTCCCAAGAAAGTTCACGGTAGCTGGAATCTAAAGAAGGTAAATCATCGGGGGGTAAACAGGGTTTAGTCATGATCAATATTCTCACAAATCAATAAAATAAATTGCTTAGTAACAATGGAAAAAATAAAACAAATCAGCAAAACTTAGTAACTTAACTCAACCTCGTTAATTTCTCGGTTATCTATCCAATCTAAAACTTGATCTAATTGATTGATATCAATTAGTCCGTATTGCCAGAGTACCATCGGAAGAGAACCCATGGAAGCTTCTGTAAACTTGACAGCCATTTTCAAAGCATCAGTAGGAATAGCTAGTTTGTGACGTAAATATTCGAGGAGTGGAGACTGTAAATCGTTGGTCATGGTTTTTTCTGTTACTATTAATCATCTAGCGTGTTTCAATTTGCTAGTCTTGATTGTAGGTAAATAATTCTGTGAATACAGCCGAAAAAACACGGCAATACTTACGGATAGATTTTTAGTATCCGTAGTCTCACTTATTGAAGAGGTAGACTTTGTCGGGGTCAACCCTTCGACTCTACTCAGCGTTGACTCCTATAGAAATGTAGTGAAATTATGAATAATCAGTCATTTAAAAGTTAAATAATCTTATTTTTAGTGTTTTTTCTTTTCTTCTGCCTCCTCCCTTATGTCTCTAATCATTAAGTATGTTTGTTATAATAGTCATTGAAAAATGAAGCAGAAGATAATAGTACAAAATGACAAAATTTACGGTAAAAGATTTAGAGACCTTTCAATTAAAATATCCTGACTATCAAATAGAATTAGTAGAAGGAGACATTGTTATTATGAGTCCATCTGGACTAGAATCGGAAGAGATAGGCACAGAAATTGCTCGTCTTCTGGGCAACTGGGTACGTCCTAGAAAGTTAGGCCGAGTCATTGGTTCAAGTGCTGGTTTTATCTTACCGAATTCTGATTTACGTGCGCCAGATGCTTCTTTTATTAAAGCAGAAAAATTAAAACAAACAACGGAAAATTATGCCGAAGTTGTTCCTGATTTAATCTTTGAAGTTAAATCAAAAAATGACAGTTTAAAGAAGTTACGAGAAAAGATAGAAGAGTTTTTAAGTTTAGGGACAACTGTTGGGGTTTTAGTTGATCCGAGACAGCGTAGGATAGAAGTTTATCGCCTAGATACAACAACCATAACCCTTCATGATGGGGACATTTTCACCGTACCAGAAATACTCCCAGGTTGGCAGTTTCCTGTGGCTGAAATCTGGGCCCCAGAGTTCGATTAAATTAAAGATAATCGTTTTAATACCTGTAAATGTTGATCTACTGAAGCGAAGGTATTAGCTAACATCATGCCACTGGCCGCTACTGCTGGTAAACCGATTCCTGGAAAAGTTGAATCACCGCAACACCATAACCCTTCTATGGGGGTATTGGGGCCAGGAAACAACGCTTTTCCTGCTTGGATAGCCGGTCCATAGGAACCCCGATAACGACGCAAAAACCGTTCATGGGTGAGGGGAGTTCCCACTAAAGAAACAGAAATGCGATCGCGGATATCAGGGATAATACGTTCTAATGCTTGCCACATCACTTGGCTTCTTTCTTCTTTTTGTTGCTGATATGCTTGACTATTGCGCTTGAGTTGTGACCAAAGATGGTATGGTTCGTTACCTGGGGTATACACATGGATCGTCTGTTTTCCTGGAGGGGCTAAACTGGGATCGAGGAGGGACGGAATAGACACTAACACCACATTTTGCTCTGCTGTAATGCCTTTTTCCCAGTCATTAACCACAATATGATGACACGGTAAGTCTGAAGGTAAGTTTTTGCCATCAATACCGAGATGAAGATGCAGAAAACTATCGCAGGGTGGAGTCTGTTGTTTTTGGGTTCGCCATTGTTGGGATACGGTATTTAAGGGTAATAACTTTAGAGTGTCCCAAACCGACGCATTAGAAATGACTCCACGACTAGCGGTTAGGGTATCACCGTTACGTAACTTTACCCCGATCGCTTGATTATTTTTGACTAAGATTTGCTCAACGTGGGCATTTAACTGGAGTTTTCCCCCGTTTTTACGTAAACCACGCACCAAAGCATCCACTAACGCCCCACTTCCCCCCACAGGATAATCTAGCTTTACTCCAGGCCGATACCAGTCAGCAAACATAAAGGCCATTTCGGCCGCGCTAGTTCCAGTAGACGGAAGTCCTGATAAAAGAAAGCAAAGCAAGTCTAACCAATGACGTATAAAGGGATCGCTGATCACTTCATTGGCAATGTTACTAAAGGGTCCTGTGAGTTGGAAAACTTGGTTACTTTTTAGGAGTAAACTGGGTGCAAACTTACCCACAGTCAAGATAGCATTCCAGTCGAAGCGAATGGCCGCAGGGGGAAGGGCAATACTTGCCTTGGCTAAAGGTTTCATCACTTGTTGTAACTTGCGCCATTCTCTCACCGCTTGATCGCCCCGTAGTTGTCGCAAGATGTCGCAAAATTGATTGGCCCCGACGGAGGTGTTAAAGTTGCCTTCGGGTAAGTAACAGCCCCAAGTATCATAGTTGATGCAGGGTAAGGGTTCGTCAATGGCATCTAATACTTGTTTTAAAGGGTTGGGTGAAGGATGATAGGAAAGGCCAGAATATAAGGAAGGGCCAGAATCAAAGATAAACCCATCTCGTTGAAAACTGTGGGCGGCCCCACCAGGAATGGTATGACTCTCACAAACAGTAACGTCTAAGCCATAATGGGCTAATAAAGCTGCACAACTTAGACCACCAATACCACTACCAATAACAATAATTTCCGTGTTCGACATGGTTAGTAATTAATAATTTATGAGACAAGTAATATTTTGACTTTTTGTTGTCACTGTTCCAATAATTTGACTATCAATGTAACCTGATTTGATTAATTCTTGCAAGCAGCGATCGGCATTTTCTTCAGGGATAGAAGCCAATAAACCGCCGGAGGTTTGTGGATCAAATAGAAGCCCATAGTTAGGGTTAGTTTCGATATTTTTATCAACTGTTAGATAAGTTTTATTCTCTAAATTTTTGGGGTGCAAGGAACTGATAATCCCTTGTTTAATTGTTTCTGTTGCTCCTGTTAAAGTCGGTATTTTATCTAAGTCTAATTCTACAGATACTTGAGACGCTTTCATCATTTCAACTAAATGACCAACTAAACCAAATCCTGTAATATCAGTACAAGCAGAGGCTTCAAATTTCAAGAAAATTTCTGATGCTTTTTTATTGGATAGTAACATGGATTTAATAGCATTATCAATCCAATCGCCTTTGGCTTGATAAATCATTTCTGCTGCTAATAATGTTCCAATTCCTAATGCTTTCGTTAGAATAAGTTTATCATTAGGTTGCATTCCACTTTTTTGCAACATTCTATTCGGTAAAATAAAGCCATTACAAGATAAACCAAAGCCTAATTTTTCCCCTTGTAAAGTATGTCCTCCGATTAAACAGATTTCATATTGCTTGAGGATTTTAAGAGATCCCTGTAATAATTGATATAAAATTTCTTCAATAATAGAATCAACTCCGTAAGGCAATGTTATCACAGCAGAAACACTATGAGCTTTAGCCCCCATTGCCCATAAATCACTTAAACAATGATTGGTAGTAATCTGTCCAAAAATGAAAGGATCACGAATAAAACTAGGTAAATAGTCAATAGTTTCTACTAATAATTCTTGTTCACTAATATCAATAATGGCTGCATCATCAGGGGAGTTTAATCCGATAAGAATTTCTGGTTTTTGATTTATTTCTAATCTTTGTAATGTTCTAGTTAACAGGGAACTTCCCACTTTAGAACCACAGCCATTACAGAGCATAAAATTATTATCGTTTAATTGTTTGTTGGTTTTATTTTTATCTAAAAAAAGATTATTTTTCTTGTCAAAGCTAATAGATGAAAAATCCTTAAACCTATCCATAAACTTACGGTCAATATAATCTTTCCAAGTCCATAACCAAGATGCTTCTAAACCGAAACTTCCCCAAGAGGCGATCGCTTTTTTATTGCCAGTTCCAATTAAACTTAAATAGAATTTTTGAGGATGATAAGATTTTAATTTATTTCCTGCAATAATCGATTGTAAATTATTAAATAAAGGTTTCCCTTGACGCACAGCAAAAACCCCTGCTTTTGGTCGAGAATAGTTCTGCATTGTGGCAATATCCCCCGAAGCAAAAATATCAGGATGAGAGACAGATTGTAAATAATCATTGACTAGAATAAATCCTTTTTTATCTGTGGTTATTCCCGTTTTTTTGATCCACTGAGGTGCAGAAGCTTGAGTGACTAAAAATATCCAATCTGAGTTTATGCTTAACCCAGAATCACAAGTTATTGTATAATGATAGGGAGAATTAGGGGTTATTTCTGTAACGGTTTCATTCAGATAAATATTGGTTCCATTTTCTAATAAGAGAGAGTGAACTCTTTGCCTAACCCAATGATTATAGCCTGTTAATAAATGATTACCTTGATGAATTAAATTAATAGTTAAATTATTAGCATTTTCTAGCAAATCAATTAAACAAGTTCTCATATTAAAAGCTAATTCTACACCTCCTGCACCCCCTCCAATAATTGTAATGGTATGAGATCGCTTAGGATGATTTTTAATAGTTGTTTTTACCTTTTCCCATGCAGTTAAAAATTGACTCACAGGTTTGGCAGGAATAGCATAATCTGAGGCTCCTAAAATAGAACTTTTTTGAGGAATACTACCGATATCAATTGATAAATAATCAAACCCAATAGGAGGATGATTCTCACAAATAATTTGCTTATTTTCTAAGTTTAAATCAATAACAGTATCCAGATAAAAATTAGCCTGAGCAAAATGGGTTAAATACCGTAAATCAATATGAGTTTCCTCAAAATCATAGAAACCGGCTACCTGACCAGGTAACATACCCGAATAAGGTGTATGAGTTCTGTCAGTAATTAAGGTTAAATGTACCCCAGGAATAGGATTCATTCCCCACAATTTTAGAACAATGGCATGACTATGACCCCCACCCATTAAAACTAGGTTATCTGTCAATTGTGTTAAATTCGATTTCATGAGAAAATAAAGAAATAGTGTTATTTTATTTTAATCAATTTAGGGAACCTAAAGTGTTAAAAATTCTTATAATATTGGGGTTAATAATCATTAATTGGAGTATAATAATTCCATCCGCTCAAGCTGAATTTTGTCGTCAAATAGAAGGTCATCAAACTTGTATTGTTAAAATTAAGCGCAGTGCTAAGAATTATTGGGAATATCGCGTTGCAGTTAAAATTGATCAAGAAACCCAACCCATAGAAATTTATGATTGTCGTCAACGTCATCGGATTACCCAAAACGGTGATATTATTCCCTTCAAATCTGATGGGGTTGGTAAGTTAATTTGTGGTGTTTTAAATAGATAAATTAATCATTATTTAATTAGCTTTAAGACTTCAATTTTTGAACTGGTAATGACTTATCGTATCGTTATTGAAACAACACAAAAACACGGGGAGTTTATTGACTTAACTTCTGAACAAAAACATTACTTAAAAAATGTTTTACGCTTAAAAAAAGACAGTCGATTTATTGTTATCGATGGTCAAAATAACACCTATCTTGTCCAACTTAATAACGATAATGCTCAAATTATTGAACAATTAAACGAACAAACAGAATTACCCATTACTGTTACTTTAATGATAGCGTTACCCAAAGGAAAAGGCTTTGATGAGGTGATTCGTAGCTGTACAGAATTAGGAGTTAACACCATTATTCCTATTATCAGTCAACGAACTTTATTAAAACCTAGTTCTCATAAATTGGAACGTTGGCGTAAAATTGTTAAAGAAGCAACCGAACAATCAGAAAGACAAATTGTTCCTGTCATTACGGAACCTATTTCTTTCTCAGAAGCATTAATTAACATAAAACAAACTAATCAAAATTGCTATATTTGTGTAACCCGAAAAAAAGCGAATCATTTACTAACTTATTTACTTCAAGAAATAACCGATTCTATTACCATTGTGATAGGATGTGAGGGAGGTTGGACAGAAGAAGAAATAAATGAAGCGATCGCTTCTGGGTTGATTCCTGTTACCCTTGGTCCGCGAGTTCTTCGTTCTGTTACTGCACCCTTAGTTTGTCTATCTTTAATTGCTTCTGTTGTAGAAAAATCTTCTTCTAAAGAATAGAAAAACAATCATTTTTTAGCATCTGATTGTTGTTGATTTTACCATTTAATTAACTTTATCCAATGTTGAAAACGATCAGCAATTTCTGAATAAGGAATCAGGGTTTGAGAGACAGCAGCAAAAGGAGTAAGTTGAATTAAATTAGGAAACTTTTTATTTAGTTTACTCCGAAGTAACATCACAGTATTAAATAGGATCATAAGCCAATTAGCACGAGGAGCAAGGTAAGCATTTAAGTCTGTGATTGCATGGCCTTCTTTTACTTGTTGTTCTGAATATTTAGGTAAAACAATGTCAAGATTATTATTTTCTTCTTGGAGTAATTGATTAAGCACTAAAACATCATTGAAAGCAGCTTGACACCCTTGGCCTAAACGAGATAACATTGCGTGTGCTGCATCCCCAATTAACACAACTTGACCTTCTTTATCAGAATAGCGATTACATTTGTTTTGAACCACAGAAGAAGAACGTTGATTAATGAATTTTTTAGCATCTTCATCACTCAATTCTAACCCTGGTAACAAAATATCTTTTATTTTCATTTTCAATTCATTGGGGTTAGTAATTCCTGGTGGATTTTGATTTGATTCTGATGAATAGTTATCCCAAAACATTAATAAGCAAATCTGATTATTGACTTCAGGAAGAGCAGCCCCTAGAATATAATGAGAATGGGCAGTTTCTCGAAATCCATAACTTGTTTCTGGTTCCATAAAGTCAGGTTTAGGAAGATCCCCCTCGAACAAACTTGTTAGCGTTGATATTCAACAATCAATGGAACTGAGTTCAAACCGGCATTTCTGTAATGCCCCATCATTTCCTGAAAAGCATCCCAGGCTTTCCTGTTTCTGATTACCACACAGCCAGCACTGCCAGGGGCATTAGCATCAAAGTGAATGCCGAAATCCCCACGAGTCTTACCCCAAATATTAACTAGGTGTGGATCAATCTTAAAAAAGTTTCCTTCAATGCCTCGCTGTGGTAAATAAATGGGGGTAGTTTGAACCGTGTAATGATCAAGATTCACTTGGTCACATCTCGGAATCGGCCTACGGCCACGATCATCTTGAGAATCCCAACGCTGGTTATTTGGTTCTACAGGACTTATTATGCTAAAATATTAGCAATATTGTTATAAATCACAAAAATGAAACGACAGTTAACTAAACTTCTTTCTCTTGCAGGAGTAAATGTAAAATCACAAAAACAATTAGAAAATACTCTG
>JASJDW010000270.1 GCA_030064955.1 Crocosphaera sp. | reverse complement strand
AGACTGTTTATAAATAGAATCTTAAGACGGTAGGGTGGGCAAGTTAAAGACTTATCTAAACTAACTTCATCCTTGGAAACCTTGCCCACCCTACAAAATTCGTTGTTATTATTTCTTTAGGAACAGTCTCTAACAATTAAGTAGGGACAGATTAATCAATCTGTCCCTAAAATAACATTGGTGCGTTTGAGATATCTTTAAACCAGCCCACCTGCTGCTTGAAAACGCGCCCTAGCCCGTTTAAATGCGCTAGCTGCCTTAATTTGCTCTCGAGGCTCTCCACCTTTATTGGCTTCCTCTAAACGGGTTTGAGCAGCATTATACTCTGCTTTGGCTGCTTCTTTGTCAATGGTATCTCCAGCCTCTGCTGAGCTCACTAAGACTTTAATTTCATCTTGCTCTACTTCAGCAAAGCCACCCATAACGGCGATACTCTTCCAGTCTTTATCAGGACGAACCCGCATCACACCAGTATCTAAACCAGTTAATAAAGGAGCGTGGCCGGTTAACACACCTAGTTGTCCAGAGGTACTGGGTAAAATGACTTCTTGTACCTCACCGTCCCAAACGGTTTTATCAGGGGTAATGACACGAACTGTTAATGGCATATCAGTGATTAATGATCGGTTATTAGTGATTAGTAGGAGCAAATCCTGTTCACCCCTACCCTGAAGATAAAGGTTAAAAAGCCTAACTTTGTTGCAGTTTTTCAGCTTTAGCCTTAGCTTCGTTGATATCTCCCACTAAGTAAAAAGCTTGTTCGGGGAGATCATCTAATTCACCATCGAGAATCATTTGGAAACCTTTGATGGTATCTGCCAAAGACACATATTTACCAGGAGAACCAGTAAATACTTCTGCTACGAAGAAGGGTTGAGACAAGAAACGCTCAATTTTACGCGCTCTATCTACAGTACGACGATCATCTTCTGATAATTCGTCTAATCCAAGAATAGCGATAATATCCTGTAATTCCTTATATCGTTGTAAGGTAGATTGCACAGCACGAGCGGTATCGTAGTGTTCTTCCCCAACAATACTGGGTTGTAACATGGTGCTAGTGGAATCTAGGGGATCAACCGCAGGATAAATCCCTTTAGAAGCTAAACCACGGGATAATACAGTAGTTCCGTCTAAGTGAGCGAAGGTAGTAGCAGGAGCCGGATCGGTTAAGTCATCCGCAGGAACATACACCGCTTGAATGGAGGTAATAGACCCTTCTTTGGTGGAGGTGATACGTTCTTGTAAGTCTCCTACGTCGGTGCCGAGAGTAGGCTGATATCCCACAGCAGACGGCATACGTCCTAAAAGTGCAGACACCTCAGAACCGGCTTGTACGAAACGGAAAATATTATCAACAAATAACAATACGTCTTGCTTGTTGACATCACGGAAGTATTCCGCCATGGTCAAACCAGATAAACCCACCCGCATTCTAGCTCCGGGGGGTTCGTTCATTTGTCCGTAAACTAGGGCAATTTTCGATTCTGAGAGGTTATCGGGGTTAATTACCTTAGATTCGATCATTTCGTTGTAGAGGTCATTTCCTTCGCGAGTCCGTTCCCCTACTCCAGCGAACACGGATACCCCACCGTGTTGAATGGCGATGTTGTTGATTAACTCCATCATAATAACGGTTTTACCCACACCTGCTCCCCCAAACAGACCGATTTTTCCACCTTGACGGTAAGGGGTGAGAAGATCGATAACCTTAATCCCAGTTTCAAAGACTTTGGGTTTGGTTTCCAATTCAGTTAATTTAGGAGCAGGACGGTGAATTGGAGAGGTTTCTTCATTTCCAACGTCCCCTTTTTCATCCACAGGTTCCCCTAAAACGTTAAAAATACGACCCAGGGTGGCTTTACCTACAGGAACGCTGATGGGCGCACCGGTATCAACAATTTCCATTCCTCTGACTAAACCATCAGTCCCACTCATGGCAACGGCACGGACTTGGTTATCACCGAGTAACTGTTGTACTTCACAGGTAACGGAAACGGTTTCCCCTGTGGCGTTTTTGCCTTCTATTTTGAGGGCATTATAAATACGAGGTAATTTACCACTAGGAAATTCAGCATCGACTACAGGACCGATGACTTGAGTGATTTTACCAACGCTTGTTTCTTGTGTTGTAGCTACCATGCTTATCTTTGATGTTTGGGGATTAACTTATTAATTTGGCTGAGCGAGAATGTTTAACCCTTCAGCCACGCTCAGGGTTAACATCGAGCGGAGTCTAGATGTTAATGTTATTTTGCCACCCTATAGATTACCACTTCTGGGTCATTGGGGAAATGGGTTGTTCTGGTTTTGGGATTACTGAAGATTAAAGGGAGTGATATATTAGAATTTCTTTCAAAAAAATGAGGGCGATAAAGCCCTCCCTCGCAAGCTTAATAGGCTAACGTTTCTAAGGTTTCTCTTAGATAAGAACGAACTTGTTGATCGAGGGATTCCATATCAGGATCTTTTTGTTGTTGCGCTTGCCATTGTTGAAACCCTGAACACTCAGCGATCGCTTGTTGCAGACTTTCCCAAACATCTGATTCTGTTTGATGGTTTGTTGTCATGGTGGAGTTTGTCATCGGTTTCTTTCTATCTTATTTACATCATTGCTTCTAGCATAACCCAGGTCATTTTCTTCCTGCTGATATCTATTACACAATTCTGAAGAAATCATGAAGGGTTTTCGTTTAAATTTGATGATAGAGGAAGGCTAGGAATGAAAAAGATTTTATTGATTTGTAATCCTAATACCGTAAAATTACTTATCACTTTCTCACAGGGAATTGGTTTAGTGGTTAACCATGTTTTGTCTGAGGTTAATAACACGCCTAAAACACTCACAGGAATTTGTACAAATAGGTTACAAAAAAAGAAGGCAATGGCAGCTATCATTAATCCTAAAATCCGCCATTGTGGTAACATAGATGCGGTTATGGCTGCAAAGGGAGCTAATTGATAGAGTAACCAAACGACTCCTAATAATCCTATGGCTACAATTCCATGAAAAATTTTGTTTTTTCTTGTTTTCAAAAGTTTCAGGATTTTTCGTTGTTCTTCTGTCAAATGATTGGGTTTTATGGATAATAAAAGAATGCTAAAAAAATCAAAAGGCTTTGTCCATTGCATCCAAAGCATTGGAACAACTCCAATGATACCAACTAAAACTAATTCGACCCAATAAAATGGCCACGGATCACTAACTGCTAATCCTATCCAGGTGACAATTAATAATAGAGGAGCAAGGGCTAAACCAGCTAAATGAATCCACAAAAAGGGTTCAAGACGAAAGTTATTCATTGGCTTCTTTTGTTGATAAACTAAAAAATCGTCATTAATTCTTATGTTTATGATAGCAAATCTTTATCCATCTTTACCCTTCAACAAACAAGACTTTATTAAGGGGTTATTGGCAATCTTTTTTTCTTTGGTTTTAACCGCTTGTCAAACCACCACTGTTCCTTTAGAATTTGCCCCTGATGGTAAAATTGTTCAACAGGCGATCGCTCTCCAACTTACCCAACGATTATCCCCTCTTAGTGAACAATTAAATACCCAAAAACCTCAGTTAGATATTAGTAATATTAATGTAAAAAAAATAGCCCCTGTTACTATCAGTAATTTACCTAGTTATCATTTAACAGGGACTTATAATTTAAGGTTAATTCTTCCTCGTCAAGAAGTTAAACAAAATCAAAACAAGTTTGATGTTTATCTTCAACGACAAGCGGAAGGAAAGACTTGGCGACTTTTGAGTAAAGATAATAAAACGTCTGATGAAGAATCTGTTTGGAAAAGCTATTTGATAATTAATAATTAATAATTAATAATTAATAATTATAGCAGTTCCCATACTTGTGAGGTACAAAATTTTTTCATTTTAGGAGTCAGGAGTCAGGAGTCAGGAGTCAGAAATTAAATACTGGATGTACCTTATGAGTCCTAGAAATGCTATATGATTATATAAGACTTATGATGCTAAAACTACTTAACGATTTATCAACTATTAACTATCTTTATAAGAGATAAACCATTTTAATTCCATAACAGGAGAATAGTAATGGCACTTAAGAATTTTAAAGATCTATTACAGGGAATCAGAAAAAGACCAACTCTTTACTTGAGCAAATATTCAATATCTGATGAAAGAAAAGCTCTGGATAAACTATTTGAGTTATTTGAGCAATATCTTGAACAAAAAAATAATCCAGAGTTTGACATGGAAGGTGATAGGTGAGTCTTCAGATAAACAAAGATAAATTACATCAAAATCAACTGAAATTTAAACTTACCTTACACCACAATTAGCTCATTTTTCATCAGAGATAAAGACTGGTGAATAAGAATAGTTAGCTTCCCAATCTTCACAATTAATTGCTTCTTCAGTGAATGCTTTATAGGGATGTAAAGTGCATTTTAAGCAAGCTTCTCCCGTATAAAAAGCACAGCGATCGCAAGGAACTTGGTGCAGTTTTTTCAGCAGTAAAAATCCATCTTGAATGGCAAAAAAAATAGCACAAAAAAAACACAGTAAAACTAACCAAATCAGCAGGGGACAAAACCAACCCATTTGGGTTATGATAAATTGTTGCAAAACCATAAAAATTTCCAGAAGATACCGACAAGAATGACAAGAAAAATTAGACTTAACTCTTGCATCTCGTGAAACATTATTAAATGTTAGGTAGAAAAGATTAGTTGATTTGAGGATTACCTATAATTACCTGTTGCCTGTTATCTGTTACCTTCTCCAAACTTTGCCAAAAACTTGTGATTTTTTCACTTACTAATTCAGAATTCATATAATGGAAAAAATGTCTTCCTTGAGAACATTGCCACAGCATATCCCCTGATTTTAACCAAGGTTTCCAAGCATTTAATTGATAGTTAGAAATAACTAAATCATCTCGACTACCTCCAATAAATAAAGGTACTGAAACGAGTTGGGGGGTAACACTAACTTGTTCAACTAGAGTATTAGGCGAAGGAGAAGTCAATAAATCTTGTTCTAGCAAATAAGTTAATAACTCGCTTTTAAAGGGACATTGACGACCGAATAAACTATAAACCATTTGAGTTAAAATGGTATGGCGCTCGCAGGGCAAAGTCTTTAACATGGCATAATAATGACTCTGCCAATCCACTCCTAAATTAGCTCCTACGGATAACAAGGTCAAGGACTTAACTCGTTCAGGAAAATGTTGTGCATAGATCATTCCTAACCAACCACTGCTACTATGGCCAATAAGATGCACAGGTTGCTTCAACTGCTTAAGATAGTCATGCAATAATACGAAAGCAACATCAAGGGTAATAGGTTCATCGGGAGTTTGAGTATATTCCCATAAAGCAACGGCATAATGTTGAGACAACTGATGAATTAAAGGACGGTTAAAACGTTGTAATGCAGGACTAACACTTAACCATAAAGCAGTGGGAACTGAGGACATAATAAACTCCAAATTTGAGAAAATTTAAGGCACAATTAAGATACAGTAGAAATAGGAAAGTTAAGCGGATGTCTATCAGTGTCTCTCACAACGCCTAAGACACCCCTTAACTCCTTTTTATTTACACTTGTTCGAGGTTATTGAGAGCGTTTTCTACTCGTTTGAAGTCAAACCCCATGGCCCGTAAAGCGTGCCAAAGATGACCTTGTAAGAAGAAAAAGGCTAAGAAAAAGTGTGCATTGGCTAACCAACAACGAGAGGTATGGGTACCAAAGTCTAAGGCAACCGTATCAGTAAAATAAGGGGTAATACCTAATTTCACATCTAAGATAGGGCCGTAAAATTCAGGGGGATAGGCTAAGGTATTTACTGCACAGAAGTAAGCTGCGACAAACCCAGCTAAGGCAATACCCCCTAAAGAGTAGGATAAGATGGCTTCTCCTGAGAAAATAAGGCGTTTTCTCGCCCATTCCATAGGAGGAATGATAATATGCCAGATACCACCACCAATGAGCAAAAGACCAACATAAATATGACCACCCACTAAGTCTTCGAGACTGTTAACGGTAGCAAAATGGGTTTGATAACCATAGATAACCAAGGGATCTAATGTGGGTTGAGTTACTAAACGAACCCCCTCAATGGTAGAGTCGTATAATCCACCCCAGTACATGGCTTTTCCCACCAATAACAGCGCACCGATACCCAAAAATAAGAGATGATGGCCTAAAATAATGCCCAATTTTTTGGGATCATCCCACTCAAAATGAAAGCGTTTTGCGCCTCCTTCTGTGGTTTTGAGGTTTTCTGGGGCCTGCAACAAATGAAACAAGGCACCGGCACCCAGTACCGCAGAAGAGATGAGATGTAATACCCCAATGACAAAAAAGGAATAAGTATCAATAACTTCTCCCCCTTGTCCCACACCAAAGCCTAAAGTTGCTAAGTGGGGTAATAAAATTAATCCCTGTTCTCCCATAGGTAAATCAGGAGAATAAGTAGAAATTTCAAACAAAGTGAAAGCACCTGCCCAAAACATGATTAAAGCAGCTTGAGCAGCGTGAGCAACGATGAATAAACCTGATTTATCGGCAAATCTGGCATTCCCTGCCCACCAATCATAGTTGACTGTCGGATTGTCGTAAGTTTGCATGATGGTCTTCCTTGAAAAACACAACTCACACTTATTGCGAAGTAATATCAATAAGCTTACCCTTAATGTAGAAAGATTTGCAAGAAAGAACCATTAAGAATTGTTTAATTGAGGCGATCACTAACTTTATATAGCATTTCCTGGACTCATGAGGTACACCTAATATTCAACTCCTGAACTCCCGAACTCCGAACTCCTAACTCCTAACTCCTAACTCCTAACTCCTAACTCCTAGAACTAGAAGAGTTTGTACCTCACAAGTATGGGAACTGCTATATGATTAAATAATGGGTAAAAAAGGAGCATTTTATGAGTTTTTGGCGACGTATTTGGGGGGTATTTAATGCGGATGTTAATGTTAATTGGAGTGAGACAGTTAAGGGTGGAGTGGAAGCGAGTGATAAGATTTTTGCTTTGGCAGAAGCGGTTAATAAGCAGGAAAATAAAGAGTTTTTAAAATCAATTTTTCCTTATTTAGAAGAGACTGCATCTTTATTAGATGTGCTTAACTCTCCCTTGGGAGAAGTGGTTAAGTCTAGTGTTCCTTTTTTGGGTATTGCTACCAGTATTCTTAGTTTTCTGGTTGAGCAAACGAAGGAGGATTTATCGTTAGAAGGATCTATATTTTTGGTGGTACAGGGTGCTTATTTAGAGAGTTTTAAAGACTTTTTTGCTGGACATCCTGAGTATAAAAGTAAACTGCGAAATGAGAAGGTGTCTAAGGAGTTAGAAAAGAAAATTAAGGAATTTGGGGAGAGGTTTACGTTAGATAGTAAGAGTGCAGAAAAGACTTTAGTAGCATTTCGGAATAGTGAGTTTGCTGCTGCTGCGAATGAGTTGTTAAACGAATGTGCGGTAGTCCCCACCCTCAGCGATAGCGGGGTGGGGAGGGATAGCACGGCAATTTGAGGACTCGATGTCCGAAAAATTGCCAATTATCTGGCGATACACAATTTAGAACTCCTATTTAATAAACGAACATTTTTAGGATTAAACTGTCCAATCCTTTTCCAGTTATGGTCGTAGATTGAGACATTTTTAGAAGATTTACTATTGGTAAATCCTCCAATCCATCCCCTTATAATTTGCCCTTTTCGACTGGTTTCTACATAATCACCAGACCGAAAACCAAAAGGGGTTATAGTTCCTCCTTGACGCTTGAGAATTCCTCCCTTTGTATACTGTTCTTGGTGTAGTTTTCGGCGAAATAACTTAGGACGAGTTAACACAATAAATGGTGTTTGAGTGACTAAACACTGACCAACCCATTCGTGACCATGATTGTTACCACGTTGAAAAGATTGATATTTGATAAAAGCAGAAGATGCAATGGCAATAGCATCATTTCCATGAGATTCTATACTTTGCTTATCCTTATGCTTTTTCTCTTTTATTAACCCTAATTGTTCTCGAAAATTTCCTGTTTTTTTAGAGTCTACGGGAAAGATAGGAGCTATTTTACTGGCTTCTTTTCTAAACCATTCTTGTCCTACTGTTACAGGAGAAATACCTCGTCCATTCTTGATGGTATAACCTCCACAATCTTCATCTCTGATTTCTGCTATTGGTAGCAGTTTAGACATTTCTCGTAATACTCGTAATTCCATTAATCGGTTAGCAAGTACACTAGGAGGTATTTTATTTTGACGACGATTACTAAACCTTTTTTGTCTATGATTACGAAGTTTAAAAGGTTTAGTTCTATCGATACGTCTGGCACGTCGAGAACGTCTTAACTCTGTTCTTTTTGCCATCTTTCCTGTTACCGATTGACGATCTTTTTTTGTATTTTTTGACTTATAAAATCCTGGTAAGCACAGATGGAAGACAATAATAGTAGCTAATTTATACTGAAAAGCAATGCCCGTAAAAGCTTTGCCTCTATCTGTTCCTGCTACAATTTCTTGGGTTTCATGACCAGATGGTTCTTCTGTTAATTGGACATAAAATACTCCTAATTTATTACGCTTGGGAATCGCTTTACCAGACTTAATCCATTTTCTAGCACGGGCTGGTGTTGTTGGCATTAATGGTTTGCCAACTGGATCTATTACTGGAATTCTTGTGACTTGATTGGTCATATAATGCACCCTTTTAAGATGTGTTTGTAGATAAAATCTACGTCCCTTCGGGCAATTTGGTAAGCGTATCTTCTACTCACGATTAGACCGTAAAGAGGTACAAACTAGGGAAATATTTGTACGTTTAGCCTCACCAAATCTCTATCCCCTAACCAACTTTTGCGTTGCTTACCGTGAACCTATTTCTAGGGGTTCAGCAAGCCTCGATTTCAGCGATTAGCGAATCGAGGTAGTTGACAGTAAAATATCTATCTTTAATGTTGCCAGAGGACTCCCGTTAAATTTCTCCCGAAAAAAGAACTCATAGAAATTAACGGGAGATGAATGGCAACCAATAAAAAGAACTAACGCGGTAGCGTTCCCTTTTAGGAAAAGTTTAGTTTTTTTAGAGACTTTTTTGAGTATAATGATAGGATAACATCAAGTAGCTCAGACTAATGTTAGATGTCTTAAGAGTCAGAATTTATCCAAATCCACAGCAAGAACTCGCTTTAGTTAAGAATTTGGGCTGTGCCAGATTTGTATATAATTATTACTTAAACAAGACTAATAATCAGTATTTAGAAACAGGGAAAGGGATGACTTATTGCCAAATGGCAAAGGACTTAACCCAACTCAAAAAAGACCATAATTATCAATGGTTAGCTGAAGCTACGGCAGCGACTTTGCAACAATCTCTTAAAAACTTAGAAGTGGCTTTTAAGAACTTCTTTGAAAAAAGAGCCAAATTTCCTAAGTTTAAAAATAAACACAAAAAACAATCAATTCGTTATCCTGAAAGCTGTTCAATTAGAGATAAAGGATTGAAACTCGCGAAAATTGGGATTATTAAAGCCAAGTTCTCAAAAGATATAAAGAGTGAAGATCGGATTAAATCAGTAACAGTTTCCAAAACAAGCACAGGTAAATATTTTGCTTCCATCTTATTTGAAACTGATGACTTAACTGTTAACAAAGACCCGAAAATTTCAGGAATTGACTTAGGTTTATCTGCAAGCGTGACGGTTTTTGATGGGGAAAAGTCCTACAAGGTTGACCC
>JASJDW010000269.1 GCA_030064955.1 Crocosphaera sp. | reverse complement strand
ATTTCTGGGGTTACCTGTTCTCCTCCTGCTGCTACCAGTCGTACCTGATTGTCTAATAGATTATTACGTTGCTCCCGATCCTGCTGCTCGATAATGCCAGAGAAGTTGCGCCAAAAAGATGGTACATGGTCTACTATCGTCACTTGATGACGTTTAATTAATTTAAATAACTCTAGAGGGTCTTTGGTTTCTTGAGCCGTAACGATTACCGCAGTTGCTCCCTGAGCCAAAGGAAGAAGTAATTGTCTGGCTGAAACTATGAGGGCAATTGAACCCCGATGGAGATAAGTATCTGCGGGAGTGATTTCTAAAACCACTTGTAATGATTGAACATAATGACTCAAATTCCCCTGAGTTAACATTACTCCCTTCGGTTGACCCGTTGAGCCTGAAGTGTAGACAATATGGGCTAAATCTGAGTCGTTGAGCGTCTGTTCTAAATTGGTTGGAGAGTAATCTGCAATCAAAGACCAATCTCGATCAAGACATACAGTCTGCTCGATATGATTGGGTAATTTTTGCTCTAAACTTTCTTCAGTAACTAAGACCTTTACCTGAGCATCTTCGAGAATAAACTTCAGTCTTGCTGGAGGATTACTGATATCCAACGGCACATAAGCTCCCCCTGCTTTTAAAATAGCTAATACTCCCACTACCATTCGCAGAGAACGGTGCATACATAAACCAACTAAGGATTCTTTAGTTACCCCCAGGGTTTGCAGATAATGGGCTAATTGGTTGGCTTGAGTATTTAATTCGCCATAGGTTAACTCTTGTCCCTGACAAATAAGTGCCACTGCTTCGGGATTCTGTCTTGCCTGTGCTTCAAATAATTGATGAATACATGAGCTAGGAAATTCAGTTTCGGTTTGGTTCCATAACTCGATAACTTTTTGTCGTTCTGCCTCAGAAACTTGGGATAAATCAGCAACTTCAGAGTGAGCTGCCCTTGACTTAAGTAATACCTCTAACTGTCCTTGACAGTAAGGAATCTTTCCTTTGGAAGTAGATGCTGAAAAATTGTTATTTAAATCCACAATATAGATAAGAAGCTAGTCAATAATCTTCAATACTTCGGACAGTCTAGATTTAGCCGCTGACATGATTAATCCTTGCTTTTTGCTCCAAGGCTTTAGACCCTATTCTCTCGTCAGTTATTTCTGCTTATCTAAAGTTATTGTCCGAAGCAATATAATCTCATAATAAACGCTTAATATAAATTAAGCGAGAAGTTAGATTATCGTCGTATGTGTTAGCAGGTTAGGACAGAAAAGTTAATTACTCGTAAGTAGTAAGGAGAGCGATCGCTCAGTTCTTCCAATAAGGTTTCGTAGGTCTGCCAGCTAATCCCCGATAGGTGAATGATTTCAGTGATCGGCATCACCAGTGTTGCAGTCATCGGATAATTCCTCGTTCTAATGGTAAATACAATATTATTGCCCACCAAGATTAAGATTTATAAGAATTAATCAAGATGGTGGGCAATGACTCTAAATCATCCCGTTAATTGATTTGTTTTCCTAATTTGCCCACCCTACAAGTTTAAGCTTCTCCCCCAATCACTACATCTTTAATTCTTAAACTGGGTCCACCACAACCCACCGCTAAACCACTTTGTCCCCCCTTACCACAACCTCCAGATTCATCCCAATAAAAATCGTCTCCAATACCTTCAATATTTGCTAAAGTTTTAAACACATTCCCCGATAAAGTAACATCCCGAACCGGTTCACAAATCTCTCCATTTCTAATCATCCATGCTTCCCCTGCACTAAAGGTAAACATCTCCCCGTTGGTCATTCCTCCTAGCCAATTCTTCGCATAAACCCCTTCTTTTATCCCTGAAAATAAATCTTTAACTGGCGTATTTCCCCGTTCGATCCAGGTATTTGTCATACGAACTAAAGGAGGATAATGATAATTTAAACAACGGGCATTTCCTGTTGGTTTTTCCTCTAATTTCCCTGCGGTTTCACGGGAATGTAAACGCCCCACCATTACCCCATCTTTAATTAATTGGGTCGTGGTTGCTGGCACTCCCTCATCATCATAATAATAACTACCGCGATGGCCTTCTGGGGCTGCCCCGTCAAAAATTTGTAGGGTATCCGGTCCAAATTTGCGCCCGAAACTCATCACCTCCAAAAGATCAGGATTTTCGTATAACATATCCGCTTCTGAAAGGTGGCCAAAGGCCTCATGAACAAACAACCCCGTTAAAATGGGGTCGATCACTACCGTATAGCGATCGCCTTTGACGGGGGGCAAAATCAGGGCATTGACGGCACGTTTGGCTGCCCCTTCCACCTGTTCATCCAGTCCCAAAAGATCGTCATAACCTCGCCGTGAGCCGGTGGTTTCTCGTCCCGTTTGTACCATGTCTCCCTTTCTCGCAGTAGCGGAAAAACGCATTTCGAGATCGGCCCAAGATTGTTCGATTAATGTCCCTTCAGAGGTGGCTAAAATGATGCTCTGGTTGCTGTCTCCGTAGCGGACTGTGGTGGTGGTAATTTGCTGGTTTAAACCCCGTAAAATCTTGTTATAGTGGTCACACAATGCCTTTTTTTCCGCCAGGGGAACTTGTCTCGGATCTCGTCCGGTGAGGGGTAAATGACAATGGGTTTGGATAGGTGCAATGTCGGCTAACATCGTCTCATCGTCTCCTACCAGTTTAGCCGAGGCGATCGCTTCTTCAACCCGTTGGGGTAAGGTGGATAACTGGTTAAACGTAGCAAACCCCCATCCTCCTTTATAGCAGGCCCGCACTTGTCCACCGGTGGATATTCCTTCGCTGAGCGTATCTATTTTATCTCCCTGTAAGAGAATGCTGGTTCCTTGGGCGGTTTCTAAGCGAATGGCTAAATAATCCACGCGATCGCAGTTTTTAGCGATTAAATCGGTGAGGATGTTTTTATACTCGGCAAGATTAGTCATGGTTGGGGTTTCAACAAGCTCAGGTTTATCTGGCAATGGTACAGTAATCTTATCCATTTTACCCGACCGAAATTTCTGATGACTCATCCTTCTCACACTCAGATATTAATCAGTAACGATGATGGCATCTTCGCGCTAGGCGTTCGTACCTTGGCTAATACTTTAGCCCAGGCCGGCTATAAGGTTACGGTGGTTTGTCCCGATCGCGAACGTTCAGCGACCGGTCACGGCCTTACCCTTCACCGTCCCATCCGTGCTGAGCGAGTAGAAGACTTTTTTAACCCTAAAATTACGGCCTGGTCTTGTTCGGGAACTCCCTCAGACTGCGTTAAATTAGCCTTAAGCACTCTGATGGAAAGCTCACCTGATTTTATCGTTTCTGGGATTAACCATGGGTCTAACTTAGGCACAGATGTGCTGTACTCAGGGACCGTTTCGGCGGCCATGGAAGGCATTATTGAAGGCATTCCTAGCATTGCCATGAGTTTAGCCAGTTTTTCCTCCCGTCAATTTCAACCAGGGGCTGATTTTGCTTGTCGCTTAGTTGAGAAATTACAAAAGTATCCTCTTCCCAATAGTACCTTACTGAATATTAATATTCCCCCTGTCTCTGCCGAGGCCATCGCAGGAGCAATCTTAACCCGTCAAGGGTTACGTCGATATATCGAAAACTTTGAAAAACGCCTTGATCCCAGAGGAAAAAGTTATTATTGGTTAGCAGGTGAACTCATCACTGAAATTGAACAACCGGATCATATTCATCTCCCCTCTGATATTCCCACAGATGTACAAGCTATACAAAAGAATTATATTACTCTGACTCCTTTACAGTACAATCTCACCGATGTGGCTAGTTTTCAGTATTTACAAACCAATAATTGGTTAGATGAGTCACTTTAATTACAATCAGTCAATGTCTGATGACAATTTATGATATTCTAATGCAATCGCAGTCTTATTTAACACCATGTCCTCTTTTGAATACAATCAAGAAAGGGATTCCGAAGATATTGATCGTGTAACCCTAACTGATGAAACGGGTCTTACTCTCGATTGTTACGTAGAAAACGCTATTGAAGGAAATGACGGGACTTATCTCTTATTAATGCCTGTCGATATTCCTGTGGTCATTCTATCTTGGGATCAAGAGGATGAAGATAGTGACGATAGTGAGGAAATTAGTAACGCTGTTTTGTTGGAAGATTGGATCGAAATTAAGGAAGTTTTTCCTGATGCTAAAGCCGTTTTAGCTGAATTAGATTTAACCTTAAAATTAACAGCTTTTACCCTCACGATTACTGGAGAGTTACCCCCCATAGAAGATGATGGCATTCTCACCTTAGAATTGGACAATGATGAACCATCCTTGGAGTCAGAAGAATTACAATTTTTAAAAGATTTTTATCATAACCAACAAAAATACTCCATCTATACTCCTTTATCTCCCTTACTCTTTTTAGCTAAATATAATTTACTGGGAAAAGTTGAGTTAGTCTCTGCTGAAGATGAACAAATGCAACTTATCCTCGAAGAATTATTGTTTGATGACATTGAGGAGTAAACTGCACCTATGTAGTTCAATAGTACAGCGATCGCTAAAATTTTGTCAACATATCTCTTTTGTGTCCATACATGGAC
Source organism: Crocosphaera sp. (assembly GCA_030064955.1). Classification (GTDB taxonomy): domain Bacteria; phylum Cyanobacteriota; class Cyanobacteriia; order Cyanobacteriales; family Microcystaceae; genus Crocosphaera. The sequence continues at coordinate 5,053 of JASJDW010000269.1, read as the reverse complement.
ACAAAAGAGATAGGCTCTCCCGTAGTCATGGTGATAAGTAAAACTTATGAAAAAAGACAAGCTAATAGTTTTTCTCTCATCAATTGAAAATTTTTAAACCCATAACTCTGTCGAAGAATTAATTTTATTTTATTATTTAACCCTTCCATAACTCCACTGGTTGTTCCATTAATAAAGTAATTGCAAATTTGGTCGAGATATTTGGCAATCGTCCTAGCTGTTTGAGGAAAAAGACAACGAGCCGCTACTAACCATTTTTCAAATCTTCTTTGCTCTAAAGACAGACGTAGCTTATTTAAAGCTTTATTTACTAACTTCATCACATGAAATCTATCAATTACTATCAAAGCGTTAGGAAAAACCTCTGTAATAACTTTCTGAAACCCACCCCACATATCTACACTAACTTCTTTGACGTTTTCTCGTAATTTAAGAGGTTTTTTCTTCAAAACTTCTATTATTTCTTCACTTTTATGAGAATCAATAACTTCGAGCAATGAGGATTTATCTAGGTCACTAACCACAGTAATAAATTTCCGTTTTCCTTTTTCTTTACTGATTTCATCTAAGCTTAGTCTTTCGGGCATTGACCAATCTTTTTTTTTGATCTGCTTTTCTAGAAAAGATATTTTGTACCTGTTCTGGACTTAATTTTTCTGTTCTACTGACTTGTTCAACTGTTAGTTCTTTAACTCGTTCATAAATATATTCTTCATAACGTTTTGTGTAATTTCTTCTTGGTTCTATCCATTCTAGTATCTCCGTTGGATATTTACCACAATTAGGACAAATAAACTGACGACGTGGAACTTTAAGATACACTGGCTGACCTAAAATTGACAAATCTCTGACTAAAATGGGACGATTTTGATGTAAATTATCTGTATATGTTTGACAATGAGGACAAGATATTCCCTCATTCAAAAAATCTAGTTTTAAGATAATTAATTCTTCTTGTTGCTGACAACTTAAAATTGTCACATAAGGAAAATTAAGTAAATAGTTCAGATTAAAGTCCATTGAGAATATGGGATAAAACGTAGCTACCGCTACATTTTACCCCATATTGTTGAAAGAGCCTGGTTGTACATTTCTCGGATCGCATCAGACCAAAGTTTTCGTTCTACAAAGTATTTAACTCGTTCTTTTGCTATTTTTTCTGTAGCATTTTCTTCTGATTGTAGAGTTGTTTCTAAGGCGTTTAACTCGGTTGAAGTTGTTTCTTTTGTTTCTTGATCCATCATTTTAAATCTTACCCATACAGGTTCGTCTGAAGGTAAATTTGTCCAGTAATAGTTTGTATTGGGTTGTAAAGGTTTTCCGTCATAAATAATAGCATGAGTGATTAATTCATCGGTATTTTGCGACTGAGAAACGGTATGACTCCACATAGTTTCCTCGTCTGTTTTCGGAAAGCGTCGAGTTGCGACAATAATTTTGTTTAAATTACCTTGAACTAAAAATAAAGGCTTTTCACTCCAAACTAGGTTTTTTCCATCTTCTTCTGCATTACTAGCCTCCCGTTCTTTTAATTTTTGCGGGACGATTAAACAAGTAGTATCATTCCCCCCACGAGATCCTCCTGTCCCTTTTTTTCGTCTTATACTATTAACAATATCTCCCCAAGATAAAGCAATGTAACTTATTTGTTCTGAGTTATTTATAATAATTTGTTGTTGATTCGCTTGTAAAGGGAAAACAATTAAAAAGAGAATTGAGAGAAATAAACCGATATAAATAACTCCTTTTTGGGGTAATTTAGACATAATAGATAACTCCTACTGAACTGTTTCAGCTAATTTAGTGCATTAGGGTAGTGGACTGACACAACTAATTTTGTGCATTAGAATTCGATTTTGTTGGGTTTCATTCCTCAACCCAACCTACATCTATTCCATCATTTGAGTTGTGTCAATCTACTACGGTTTTAATGTTTTACTTCTCTTTTTTATGATGGACTTCAACAACAGTATGAACATTTCCCCTAGGATTAAAATCACCCTTTAACGTTGCTTCTAAAGGATCACAAGCTGCTACAAAATCATCTAAAATTTGGTTAACAGACTCTTCATGAGAAATATAGCGATCGCGGTAACTATTAATGTACAATTTAATCGCTTTTAACTCCACAACTTTTTCATTAGGAACATAGGTTAAATATAAAGTGGCAAAGTCAGGATAACCAGAAAAAGGACATTTACAAGTAAATTCTGGTAAGGTAATGTTAATGGTATAATGACGACCAATACGAGGATTAGGAAAGGTGATTAATTCCCCTTGTTCAATTTCCCGTTCTCCATATTTCATGGTTGAAGAATCAGCATTTGTCGTTTGACTCATGATAATAACTTAAATAAACTTATTATATTTAATATAACAGGGAACAGTAATCATTGATCAGTAATTAATCCTTAATTACTAACTAGCCAAACAATAAACCTAGTTCCAGCATAATTATCTAAATTAATAGGACTAGATAACTCAATTAATCCTCCCATTTGTGTCACTAATTCTTTGACAATAGCTAATCCTAACCCACTTCCTGAAATATTACTATTTTCTTGAACTCCTCGATAATGTCGTTCAAAAATACGCTCTTTATCTTCATCAGGAATACCATAACCTGTATCTTCGATTAAAATTCCTTGGTATTTTTTATCATCACTTACTTTAGATAACCCTAATTTAATAGTCACTTTTCCTGAGATGGGAGTATATTTAATACTATTATCGATTAAATTACTAAATACTTCTCTTAATGCTGATTTATTCCCCCACACACAATCTAAATTCTCAGTTTTTTCAACTTGTAAATCAATTCCTTTATTCTCTGCAATAGACTCCGCAGACATAAGAACGGTTTCTAGTATATCCCAAACATAAACGGGGGTTAACTCTAAAGAATTTGCAGGTGGTAACGAGGAAGATACATCAGAAATGGCAACTGAGTCAGTATTTAAAGTAATAATCTCTGCATCATTTTCTATAGAACTTTGATGACTTTCAAAATTTTTAATTAATTCTTGCAAATGCTCCCCTTCTCGTACTATATTATTGGCTATAGAACGATTTTGGTCGTCCGCTCCTAAACCCTTGAGTAATAACTTGCCAAATACCTTTAAAGCGGTTAAGGGGTTGCGTAACTGGTGAAACAAATCATCAAGGCGATCGCGTTGTTGCTGTTGCTGTAATTGCTGTTGTTGCAATTGTTTTTGGTACCAGCTTTGACGCTGATCTAGTGAACGTGCGATGGCTAAAGTATCCGCTATTTTTTCAATTTGGCTCAATTCCTCTGGTTTCCAAGGATAAGCTTCCCTTCGTGTCACTAAAACCCCTAACACCGCTTCTTGATAAACTAACGGTAAGACAACTTGATAATCTTTTGAATGAATAGGCTCATTTTCTGAGATAATTAACGAGCGACTGAGATCACTCGGCAACGACTTGGATAAGTTACCTAACGTTACCTCCCCTTTCTCCTCCCTCATTTGAATTTGATTATCCAATGGTTTGTCCACTGTTTCCCTCAAGGGATAGACAACCACAGGAATTAAGTTAACCGGTTGTCCTTGTTCTTCAGACGTTAGATAAACCACACTCCAGTCTGCTTGTAAGGTTTTCCCTAACAGCATTACTTGGGATTGACATAAAGCGATAAAATCTTGACTGGGATTGGGAACGCTTGCAGTAGCAGAAAACATAAGAGAATAGAAACCACTATATTAAATTTTGTTACAAAAAATTAACTTTTGTAACAAAGGAGAAGGACGGTGGACTGAGATAAACTGCACAATATCATGAATAGTGAGGGATAAAGAGGATTCTGAAAATTAAAAAAATATGTAAGCGATACTTGATTTTTGAAGATTAAAGGGATATAATGACCTCGGATTTTGTAACTATGACTACACTCTGTAGTCCAAACAGGAGGTAAAAGGGTTGGCAAGAAAGCGTAAACGTAAAAGTCGTCGTCGCCAGGAAGGCCGGAAAATTCTCGAGCTTGTACCCCAGTATAATATTGAAAGCGGCGAAGATAAACCAGTTACTGCTGCTAGAAAATATATCCATGAAATCGGGATACAACCGCCGGCCTTACTCGTTGTAAGACGAAACGAACACACCACAGATAGATATTTTTGGGCAGAGAAAGGTTTATTTGGCGCACAGTACGTTGAAGAAAACCATTTCCTCTTTCCTAGTCTAAAAGAATACCAGCCACAGGTGCCAAAAGCACAAACGAAGACTCCTGCTGTAACTGGTTAACGACGACTAAACAACAAACAAACCAATCAAGTCCCCCACCGTAATTCAGGGGGATTTTTATTTGCTTGATTATTATATCTTAATTGGCCGATTTTAGGGGAAAAGTTTGTTTTAATTGGATCACTTCATCCCGATGTGCTGTTAAGGTTAAGAGACTGCTTTGTTGGGTAAGGCTTTCTAAGGATAAGGATACGGTTTCGACTCTGCAAGCCTTTTTCCAATAAAAAATCCCTGCTATGGGGGACAAAAGTTCTAAAGCAAAAAATAAAGGGGTTAGGGGAGGATAAACAAAAGATAGAACTAAGACTACGCAAAGTAACCCCAGTGCTGCCAAAATTGTCAAGAAAATAGCTAAAAACCAACTAGGACGCACTAAACCTTCAAAAGTTAAGGTATCTTGGCCTGGTTGAGAAGGGATGATTTGGTAAGCCCGTTGGGTAAAATAAGTCTTAAGTTCTTCTAATAAAGTGGTTTTGGGAACCTCTGAGATAAGCTTAACTTGCTCAGTGCGATCTTTAACCGAAGCACGAATAAAGAAAAATAACCCAACCATCAAGAGAAGGGTGAGGAAAAAAGTTGAGATTAAAATGGGAGTATTCACAATTGCAATATTAAATTATTAAATTACTTAGATTAATCCTAGCATTGCCTTGTACTATGGGTTAGGTTATCAGTTATCAGGTATCAGTCATCAGTTATTCAGTTATCAGTTATCAGGTATCAACACATTCGGTAGTTAATCTTAAGATCGATAATTATGTCCCCCCCCAGGGGAAGGTATTTTATACTA
>JASJDW010000268.1 GCA_030064955.1 Crocosphaera sp. | reverse complement strand
CTCTGATTTGCCCACCCTACCGTCTCCACACTAAAAATTGAATTTAATCTTAATCATATCTTTTTCCTCGAATTTAAACCGATTTTTCTTACTTCTAGGTTGTTGGGAAGATTGATTATTATTTTCTTGTGAAGATTTGGAGGTAGAATCAGACTGTTGTGTATTATCTTGATGATTAACCATAATTTTCAACCCTATTACTATAAATACTATAGCATTTCCATTTAAAATGTGGATAGCAACACAGCCTACAAGACTGTAAACTCAGGATATAGCAATAGGTAATGATTGATGTAGTTCTTACAACTGAAACCTAATTGCTAGATAAACAATGACTCAAAGTACAAATTCATCTATCACAGAACAAGATTATCAAAAAAATATTGAACTCAGCTATGATTATATCGAAAAGTCCCTAAAAGAAGTTCAAGATATTAGCAATAATACTAATACCCAACTCGGCTTATTAATCGGATTCAATTTTACGTTTATTCGTTTTTTTATCAACGAGTTATGTGAGAAAGTAATTGATGAAAATCCCTTACCTTGTTATTCTTGCTTATTAGTTAAAGCCCTTGCTTATATCTTCTCTAGTAGTAGTATTATGTTTTGCTTTTTTGGATTATATAAAACTGTCGCCTATTATATTATTCCTCCCAAACTACTACTCGAAAACTGCGATCGCGTCTGTAATGAAGAACTTAGATTAGCAATTATGGATACTTGGCAAGAAAAATTAGAATCTTTTAACCAAATTAATCAAGAGAAGAAACAAATGTTTAACCGTTCAATTCTTCTGTTAGCCATATCAGCATTAATGGCAATCATCAATAAATTGATCGCCTCAATATTTTATTAAGTAATTCTATTAGTAAGGTGGGCATTGCCCACCCTACGATGTGGAGAGAGTTGCATAAAATCAAAAAGACGAACCTACTGAGATTATAGAGCGTTGAAGTAGGAAAACCATGACAGCTATCTTAGAAGTCGGACAACAAACCATTAGCCCCTCAGAACTGCTGACCAAGCTAATTGACTATCAAATGTTATCATCAGTAGTGCGAGAACTCATTATCGATGAAGCGATCGCAGAGATTGAAATTAGTAGCGATCGCACTCAACAAACTTTAGATCAATTTTTTAACCAACATCAATTAATTACCCCTGAACAAAAACAGCAATGGTTGCAAAAACAGGGATTAACCCAAACCCAACTAAACCGACAAATAACGCGTCAATGCAAGATTGAACAATTTAAACAAATAACTTGGGGGAAGCGGTTAGAAGGCTATTTTTTGCAACGCAAAAGCCAACTTGATCAAGTAATGTACTCTCTCCTACGCATTAATGAAGCGATGGTTGCAAGGGAACTCTATTTCCGTATTGAAGAAGGAGAACAAGACTTTGCAGAGATAGCCCGTTGTTATTCCCAAGGGCCAGAAGCGCAAACAGGAGGGTTAATTGGGCCTGTTGCCTTATCCTCTCCTCATCCTACCATTGCCAAGCTATTAGCAAGACACCAACCCGGTCAATTATTACCCTTAACTCGCATCGAAAATTGGTTTGTGATCGTTCGCTTAGAACAATATTTACCCGCGCAACTGGACGAAGCGATGGAAAAAAGGTTACTCAATGAACTATTTAACCAATGGTTGCACAAAGAATTACAGCGTCAGATTCCTAGAATTATGGTTTCTGAGGAAGTTCAGGAGTTCAGGAGTTTAGGAGTTTAGGAGTTCGGGAGTTAAAATTTCTCCCCACACCCTACACCCTACACCCCACACCCCACACCCTACACCCTACACCCCAAAACAACTATGCTACCGACTCAAACAACCACTCAAGAATTCTTAGCAGCAACGTTTCCTTTTAATCAATTACCTCATGCTGCGAGGGTTGAACTCTCAACACGATTACAGGTTCAATCCTATCCTCTGGGAACCCCTATTTTAAACCGTAACCAAGTTCCTCAACATATTGCTATTTTATATAAAGGTCAAGCTCGTTTATTGGGTCAAGATCCTCGAACGGGACAGGAAACAACCCTAGAATTGCTCAAACCGGGTGCGTTAATTGGCTGGATTAGTGTTTTGCGTAATCTTGGTTGTGAAACGGTTCTTGCGAGAGAAGATACGGTTTGTCTAACCATTCCTGTGAATGAGTTTCAAGCATTTGTCAAAGAATATATCCTACTACAAGAAGAACTGTGGCAACACCGTTGTGCATTAATTGAAGGATTTGATGTATTAGGGCGACAACTGCAAAAACAAGCCCTTGCTGACGTTAATTTGAAGGAACTGGCAAACAAAGCCGTTTCTAAAGCAAAAATTCGTTATTTACTGCCTGGAAAGATATCTAATCACGAACTCGATCGCGATCGCCTTTGGTTCATTAGTAGTGCAGGAACGGTTAATAATCTGTCTGTTGGCCATCTCATCTATGCAAACCAATCCCATTTAGCGGTTAAAGGACAAGCTGTTCGTGTCATTGGTTTACCCCTTGTTGATTTTAAAGTGTTAATTTTTCCGGGTCAACCAACTCCAGAGGATGCTATCCCTGAAACCCCTACCCAAGAACGACAACAGTTAGAAAGATTAATCGAACAAACCCCTTCCTTAGAATCAAAACCCCAAGAGATTACCGTAACTCCTCCCCGTTTCCCCTACCGTCATATCAAAGGAGTGGGAGACATAGATGCGCCGTTAGCTTGTTTTGCCATGATTGCAAAGCATCTAAAAATGTCTTTTCGTCGTTCTACGGTTCATCGGGTTCTCAGCGATCAATATCAGCGTACTGGTTCCCTTTCTTTGCCCTTATGTTCGGCGGTTGCAGAATTAATGGGACTGAATACCCAAATTGTTCAAGTTCCTACTAATGCTATTTCTCGTTTACCCGTTCCTGCGTTAATTCCTTGGCAAGACAGTTTTGCAGTGGTATTTGAAGCAAGTCGGAAAGGGGTTGTCTTAGGCATTCCTGAACGGGGCATTAAATCCTATAAAATAGCTCAATTTCTTGATATCTGGGGTGAAGTGGGACAAGCGTTACTGTTACAGAAAAGTGAGGTGACTCCAGAGCAAAAATTTGGATTTCGTTGGTTTCTTCCTTCTTTAATGCGCTATCGCAAGGTTCTATTTGAGGTATTGTTAGCGTCCTTTTTTATTCAACTGTTTGGACTGGTAAACCCTTTTGTGGTGCAGCGTATCATTGATTTGGCTATCAATCAAAAAAATCTCGATACGTTACCTATTTTTGGAATTTTGATGCTTGTCATTGCGGTGTTTGAAAGCATATTAAGTAGTTTACGCACCTATTTATTTAATGATGCCACTAACCGCCTTGATTTAACCTTGGGTTCTCAAATTATCGATCATTTGTTGCGTTTACCGTTGCGCTTCTTTGAAAAACGTCCTGTGGGGGAATTAGCCCACCGTATGAATGAATTAGAGAATATTCGCGCTTTTCTCACGGGAACCGCTTTAACGGTGGTTGTGGATACGATTTTTTCTGTCCTCTATATCCTAGTCATGGCCATTTACAGTTGGCAGTTAACCCTAATTGCGTTGGTTACAGTTCCTGTGTTTATGATACTCACTTTAATTGTCTCTCCTATCGTCCGTCGGCAACTGAGAAATAAGGCTGAAAAGAGTAGTCATACCCAATCTTACTTAGTAGAAGTGTTATCTGGTATTCAAACCGTTAAAGCCCAAAATATCGAAACGCGATCGCGTTGGCAATGGCAAAAACGTTACGCCCGTTATGTTAAATCAGGGTTTAAAACCTCCACTACGGCTGCGTTAGCGGGTTCTGCTAGTAATTTCCTTAACAAACTGTCTCAATTATTAGTGTTGTGGATGGGGGCGTATTTAGTGGTGGAAGGGAACTTAACGTTAGGAGAATTAATTGCTTTTCGTATCATTGCTGGTTATGTTACCTCTCCGTTGATGCGTTTAGCCCAAACTTGGCAGAAATTTCAAGAAACAGCCCTATCTTTGGAACGGTTAAGCGACATTATGGATACTCCCGAAGAACAGCATGAAGATCAACAGGGTAATCTGCCTATGCCGATGATTAAAGGAGCAATTACCTATGAAAATGTCGCCTTTTCCTTCAAAAGTGGTGGAACCCTGCAACTGAATCATGTTAATTTAACCATCCCTGAAGGCAAGTTTGTGGCTATTGTCGGTCAAAGTGGTTCCGGAAAAAGTACCTTAACCAAACTCCTTGTCAGACTGTATCAACCCAACCAAGGTAGAATTCTTCTCGATGGTTACGATATCTCTAAAGTAGAACTTTATTCCTTGCGTCGTCAAATTGGGATGGTTCCTCAAGATTCCTTGCTATTTGATGGCACTATCGAAGAAAATATCGCTCTCACTTATCCTGATGCGTCTAGCGAAGAAATTATCGAAGCAGCAACTATTGCAGGGGCCCACGACTTCATTATGAATCTACCTAACGGTTATAACACCCGTGTGGGAGAAAGAGGATCATCCTTATCAGGGGGACAACGCCAACGAATTGCGATCGCCCGTACTGTTCTGCAACAACCCAATCTATTAATTATGGACGAGGCAACTAGCGCGCTAGATTATCACACAGAACAAAAAGTATGTCGCAACTTGGCGCAAGCTTTTCAAAACCGCACTGTTTTATTCATCACCCATCGTCTCAACACCATTCAACACGCTGACTTAATTCTGATGATGGATGCCGGATCACTGGCAGAAATGGGAACTCATGAAGAATTAATGAACCTCAAAGGACGGTATTACTGCCTTTATCAGCAACAGGAAACGCAACTTTGAGGAGTTTAGGAGTTTAGAAGTTCGGGAGTTCGGGAGTTAAAATTTCTCCCCACACCCTACACCCCACACCCTACACCCCACACCCCACCCCTCAATTACGACTTAAACATTAACCATAGGAATAAACCTCATGAATAACTTAATTCGCACCAAAAAACCCACATTTTCCTCTCCAGAATCAACTCAAATTACCCTTGCATTTCGTCAAACCAGTTTTTGGTCAAAAGCTTTATTATGGACAGTAATGGGCGTTAGTAGCTTTGGTTTAGGTTGGGCGTGTGTTGCTCAAATTGAACAAACGGTTCCCGTTACGGGACAGTTAAAACCAGAAGGCAAAGTCAAAGAAGTACAAACCCCTGTCGGTGGTGTTATTACAGAAGTTCATGTTGAAGATGGCGAAAAAGTTCAACCAGGGGATTTATTGGTTACTTTTGATACGACTAATACGGTTGCCCGTCTTAAGTCTCTCAACGAAGAAAAACAATCCTTAGGGCAAGAGAATCAATATTATCAAACCCTAATGCAAAATACTTCTACAAACCTTCTACAATTACCTTCTAACCTTCCCGTAGAAATTGCTCAACTAGGCCGAGAAAGAACAGAACTATTGACCGAAAATCAAGTATTTCAAGCTAAATTATCGGGAACGATTCCTAATGTTAATGGGGAAAATTTAGCCCGCCTCAATGCCCTACGCGCCCAGTCTGATGCCCGTATTCAAACTGCTCGTTTAGATATAGCACAATTGGAAAAACGGTTGCAACAAAATCAGGTACAGTTAACTGATGCCAGAAAACAGTTAGCAACAGAAAAACAAAACTTAATTGATATTCAAAGACGCAATCAATCTGCGGTGAAAAATACCCAACAAAGTTTACAAACTGAAGAACAAATTTTGAACCGTATTGAACCCTTAAAAGAAACAGGAGCGATCGCTTTAATTCAATATGACAAACAGTTACAAGCGGTCAATGAATTGCGCTCAGAATTATCTCAACGAGAAGCAGAAGATCGTTTAGATAATAACCAACAACGTCAAACCATTCAATCAACTCAAGCCGATATTGATCGCCTCATTCAAGAACAAAAACGTCTGCAATTAGAACTCTCTCAAAGTGAGGAGAAAGTTAAAAATATTATGGCAGATGGTGAAACAAATGTGAGAGGACAAATGGCTTCTAATCATCAACGACTAGCGGAAATTGATAGTCAATTAACTAAACGTATTGTAGAAAATAAAAAGCGTCTGTCTCAAATTGAAAGTGAAATTTCTCAAACTCAACTGAATTTAACACACCAAAACTTAAAAGCTGATACCAGTGGTATTGTGTTCGATCTCCAAGCTTCTCAACCTGGTTTCGTTGCTAAAGCGAGTCAACCTTTATTAAAGATTGTTCCTCAAGATTTCTTAGTAGCAGAAGTCTTTATTACCAATCAAGATATTGGTTTTGTTAAAGAAGGAATGCCTGTAGATGTGAGAATTGATAGCTTTAGTTTTAGTGAATTTGGAGACATTCGGGGCGAAATTATTTCTATTGGAAAAGATGCATTAGAACCAGATGAAATTCATCCATTTCACCGTTTTCCTGCTTTAATTCGCTTAGAAACGCAAAATTTATCAGTCAATGGTCGAGAATTATCTTTACAGTCAGGAATGTCTATTAATGCCAATGTTATTGTCAATGAAAAACGAAGAGTTATCAGTTTAGTCGCTGAATCTTTAGTCAAAAAACTTGATGCTTTGAAGTCAGTGGATTAATTGTTTACTCAGATAATTGTAGTGGACCGACACAGCTAAAATGATGTAATAGATGTAGGTTGGGTTGAAGAATGAAACCCAACAAAATCCAATTCTAATACACAAAATTAGCTGAAACAATCCAGTAGTGGACTTTTTAACTAAAATGGTGGGTTACGACGGATAATTATATTCCTATAATAGACTGAATTGTAGCCGTCTAACCCACCCTACTTTAATGCACTTTCTATTCCAGTAGGGTGTATTAGCATTGCGTAATACACCTAAAATAAAATAGATGTAAGTCGGCGATCGCTGATTAAATTGCCCTTAAGCTATAGTATAATAAATACACTTATCATCAATTACGAATTATCACAATGTCTATCATCAAAGCTGATATCGAACCTAAATTAAAAGCAAGTGCTGAAGCAATTTTTAAAGAGCTTGGGTTAACAACATCTGAAGCAATTACTTTATTTTATCAACAAGTTTCGTTACAAAAAAACCTCACTTTTTTAGTGAACATTCCTAATGAAACCACTGAAATAACTTTTAATAAGACTGATAATCAAGAAGAGTTAGTAATTTGTGAAAACCCTGACGATATGTTTAATAAACTTGGTATTTAGTCATGCAGTTAATTTACACAAAACAATTTGAAAAAGATGTCAAAAAATTAATAAAAAGAGGGAAAAATATGGAAAAAATTAAAATTGTTATCAACAAGCTTTCAAATCAGGAGAAATTAGAACCTCGTTATAAAGATCATCAGCTTGTTGGGAACTATAAAGGACGAAGAGAATGTCACATTGAACCTGACTGGTTACTTATTTATAATAAATTGTCTCGTGAAAATGTAATTATTTTTGAACGAACTGGAACTCATTCGGATTTATTCAGATAGTATAATAACACTTAATTTCATAGAGAGCGATCGCGGATTAAATTTTACATGAACTTATTAAAAATCGATTATAATAGGATCTGATTATTACCTTAAATTAAAACAAGTGAAACAGATTCGTAATCTGATTTTAAAATACAAATTAGGAGATAAAGATGAAAATTCGTTATGAATTAATTATCTACTGGAGTGAAGAAGATCAAACATTTATTGTTGAAGTTCCAGAATTAGCTGGATGTATGGCAGATGGAGAAACCTATCAAGAAGCTGTACAAAATGCTGAAATTGTTATTCAAGAATGGATAGAAACTGCAAAACAATTAGGACGAACAATACCTAAACCTAAAGGAAGGTTATTATTTGCCTAGGTTGATAAGCTCGCGGATAGTAATTTCTATATAGTGGCAATTTTACACTTTTATCTATCATTAAGAAGAACATGAACTACCAAGATATCATTACCATAGAACCTGGAAAACGTAGCGGAAAACCTTGTATTAGAGGAATGAGAATTACTGTTTATGATGTTCTTTCATACCTAGCATCAGGAATGACTTACGAAGAAATTTTAGAAGATTTTCCCTACTTAACCAAAGAAGATATTTTAGCTTGTCTCAGTTATGCAGCAGATCGCGAACGTCAGACCCTAATTATTCATTCATGAAACTTCTTTTTGATCAAAATCTATCCCCTAGTTTAGTTAACCGATTAACTGACTTATACCCTCAGTCTAATCATTTGTATTTGATGGGACTTGATCGAGAAGATGATAACATTATCTGGGAAATTGCCAAACAAGAAAATTACATCATTGTTACAAAAGATTCAGACTTTAATGAATTATTGATCTTAAAAGGATTTCCTCCTAAAATCATTTGGATTCGTATTGGTAATTGTTCTACTAACGTTATCGAATCTTTACTAAAAGATAATTATCAAGCAATTCTTGCTTTTTCACAAGATAATAATATGGGAATAATTGCTTTGTCATAGAGCTAAAAATGTTTAAAGTTGATTAACTTGCCCTTAAGGTATAGTATAATAAATATACTTATCATCAATTATTAATTATCACAATGTCAATCATTAAAGCTGATATCGAATCTCAATTAAAAGCAAGTGCTGAAGCAATTTTTAAAGAACTTGGGTTAACAACTTCTGAAGCGATTACTTTATTTTATCAACAAGTTTCGTTACAGAAAGACCTCACTTTCTTAGTGAATATTCCTAATGAAATCACTGAAACAACTTTTAATAAGACTGATAATCAAGAAGAGTTAGTAATTTGTGAAAGTGCTGACGATATGTTTAATAAACTTAGTATTTACTCATGGAGTTAATTTATACAAAACAATTTGAAAAAGATGTTAAAAAATTAACTAGAAGAGGTAAAAATATGGAAAAAATTAAAATTGTTATCAACAAGCTTTCAAACCAAGAGAAATTAGAACTTCGTTATAAAGATCATCAGCTTATAGGGAACTATAAAGAACGAAGAAGAATGTCATAACCATCAAAATATCAGCTTATCCTTATCTTGAACTCAGCTTAGAGCAAATTGCTTAATGTTTGTTACAAAAAATTGATTGCGTAGGATCTAAGATAGAGAATTTAATAGAATGGTAAAATATATCTAGGGCAACTAAAAAATTCTCAGTTTCCTTATTATTATTAATTTTAAAATTTATGCTGCGTCGTCTTTTACCTATTCTTGTGACAGTATCATTGGTAGCAATGCCTCCAATAGGCATGGCACAAACTATTGAGCAACTATTTGATCAAGCAGATATAGCCTATGACGAAGAAAAATATATAGAAGCAGAGCGGATTATTCGGCAGGTAATACAGATTGATTCTAATGATGTTGATGCTTATATATATCTCGGAGTCACACTAAGCAAACAAGGAAAACTGGATGAAGCCATTGCTGCATATAAAAAAGCCATAGAACTTGACCCTAATGATGACGTTGCTTACCACAACCTCGGAATTATACTAAGAAGACAGGGGAAACTCGATGAAGCCATTGCTGCATATAAAAAAGCCATAGAACTTGCTCCTAATGACGCTGCTACTTATATAAATCTGGGAGTTATACTAAGGAAACAAGGGAAATTAGAGGAAGCCATTACTGCCTATAAGAAAGCTATAGAACTTGATCCTAATGATGCTGCTGCTTATGGGAATTTGGGAATCGCACTAAGAAAACAAGGGAAATTAG
>JASJDW010000267.1 GCA_030064955.1 Crocosphaera sp. | reverse complement strand
GTATTCAACTCAGTTAATCGGTCAAACTCTTGCGCTTTGCATTGGTTTAACCGATAAAAAGGAAGTTTAAGTGTCAGAGTTAAAATAGCCATAAACACATACTAACACATATCTTACATAAGTGTGCAAAATAAGATAGAATTGGTTAAAACCAATCGGGTCGCATTTCATCCATCCCTTAAAAGATGATGGCTTTCATGCTCCCGTGTTACTTTAGGTAAAATCATTATTTAATTCATGCTATTAAGTCCCCATCAAAGAGAAAAACTTGATCCCAACAACGATCAAGCGTTTTATAGTTTTCCTCGTTTTGTAACTCATGTTGATGAGGGGTTTATCGATCAATTGACCAATCTTTATCGACAACGGTTACAACCCAAAACAAGGATTTTAGACTTAATGAGTAGTTGGGTGTCTCATCTTCCTGATGATCTTGAATTTGACCATGTAGAAGGCCATGGAATGAACCAAGAAGAGTTAGCCAAAAATTCTCGTCTTGATAGTTATTTTGTGCAGAATCTCAATGAAAATCCTCAATTGCCTTTAGAAGATGATGATTTTGATGCGGTATTAATTACCGTTTCTGTTCAATATTTACAGTATCCTGAGGCTATTTTTTCCGAAATCCATCGTATTCTGAAACCTGGAGGAATTGTTATCGTTAGTTTTTCTAATCGGATGTTTTATCAAAAAGCCATTTCAGTTTGGCGCGATGGTACAGATGCGATGAGAATTCAATTAGTTAAAAACTACTTTAAGTCAGTTTCAGGGTTTAGTCAGCCAGAAGTGATAATGAATGTCTGTAATGTACCCAGCTTCTTGCAACTGTTAGGGATGATGTCTGCTGATCCTTTTTATGCTGTTATGGCTACGAAATTAAGATTGAATCAGATTGAGTTCTCCCTGGGTTAAAACCGCAGGGATTCCAGACAGGGAAGATTATCTCATCACTTGAGAAGAGAATTTCCTGAATTGTTAAAGCTACCTACTTTATGGACACCCAGTTATTTTTGTGCAACAACAGGAGCGGCCTCAACTGAAACTATCAAAAAGTATATTGAAAACCAGAAAAACAAATAGCGGTGCGACCCTGCGCCGTCTTACGGCGCAAAGGAACGCGCACCAAGAGAGATACATGGGGTTAAAACAAGGTGGCGTGTGCGGAATCGAATTCCGCACCTTGTGACCGCCGTCCCTGTTCGTTCCACTGCCAGCCGTTAAAACGGACTGGCTAACTCTCGCTCACAGTTTTTTTGGGTTTATTTGTGAGCAATTAGAATTTGCTCTCCACTCGCTAAGTCTAAGGGGAAGTTATGAGCATTTCGCTCGTGCATCACTTCCATCCCAATACCAGCACGGTTGAGAACATCGGCCCAAGTGCCAATAACACGACCTTGAGAATCTAACACAGATTGGTTAAAGTTAAATCCATTCAGGTTAAAGGCCATGGTACTCACACCCATCGCAGTAAACCAAATGCCAATAACTGGCCAAGCTCCTAAGAAGAAGTGTAAAGCACGACTATTGTTAAAAGAAGCATATTGGAAGATTAAACGACCAAAGTAACCATGAGCGGCCACAATATTATAGGTTTCTTCTTCTTGTCCGAACTTATAACCATAGTTTTGGGATTCGGTTTCAGTGGTTTCACGAACTAAACTGGAGGTTACTAAACTTCCGTGCATCGCTGAGAATAACGCACCGCCAAATACGCCAGCAACCCCTAACATATGGAAAGGGTGCATTAAAATATTATGCTCAGCTTGGAAAACGAACATAAAGTTAAAGGTTCCACTGATTCCTAAAGGCATACCATCGGAGAAAGAACCCTGTCCAATGGGATAGATTAAGAAAACAGCAGTAGCAGCAGATACTGGCGCGCTATACGCAACACAGATCCAAGGACGCATCCCTAAACGGTAAGACAGTTCCCATTGTCTTCCCATCCAGCAGAAAATACCAATGAGAAAATGGAAAATGACTAATTGATAAGGACCGCCGTTATAGAGCCATTCATCAAGGGATGCTGCTTCCCAGATAGGATAAAAATGTAACCCGATCGCGTTAGAGGAAGGAACTACTGCTCCAGAAATAATATTATTTCCATAAAGCAAAGATCCGGCTACTGGTTCACGAATACCATCAATATCAACAGGAGGTGCAGCAATAAAGGCAATGATAAAACAGATGGTGGCGGTTAATAATGTCGGGATAAGAATGACACCAAACCAGCCTATATATAGACGGTTATTAGTGCTAGTTATCCACTGACAAAACCGCTCCCATAGGGAAAGATTTTGGCTTTGTATGGTGGTTGTCATGGGTGAATAATAACGAAATCACAACAATAATTAAGGACAGATTGTAACAATGACTACCTGGCCTTATTATGTATAAGTATATTTACATTCATTGATAATGATCCACTTTTTTTTGTATATTTTTATGAAAGAAAAATATACTTTTATGATATTTTGTAAAGATAAATAAAAAATCTATTAAATAAATACAAATAATTTAACAAATAGAGACGATGACCCCTTTTCAGTATTTCCTTTCTCCCCTATTTCTCCTTCTCCCCTGTAATCTCAATCAAAACCTTTGTGATCTACTGATTTTAAGGTAAGGAAATCCAGTAAAATAGGAAATAGTAAAGTTGGATAGTTACCTAAATTCAAGAGATTGACCTTCATTATATCAAGTTAACCTCTAACAATTAGACGAATAAACACTTATCCAGCCAATTATCTTGACTATTAATTAAAACTTTATGTCTAAGGCCAAACTTTTACAGCCTGATTTAATTTTAGGGGATACTATTCTTGGTTTAAGCCAAAACGTTCTCGATCATTATCACATTAAGGGATTGGTCTTGGATGTGGATGAAACCCTAGTACCTCTCAAAAAAACCCATGTTTCTGAGGAATTGAGACAGTGGATTGAGGGAATTCGCCAAAAAACCCCTATTTGGTTAGTGAGTAATAATCTCAGTGAAGCGCGTATTGGCCGTATCGCCAACTCTTTAGAGTTACCTTATCTATTAGGGGCAGTCAAACCCTCTCGACGAAAACTTAGAAAAGCTATCCGCGCTATGGAATTGCCTATTCCACGAGTGGCTATGGTTGGTGATCGCCTATTTACTGATGTTTTAGCAGGAAACCGATTAGGAATGTTTACCATTCTGGTAAAACCAATGGTTGATCCTGCCATTGCTGCCCGTTCCTATCCTATCCATCATTTTGAAGTTTGGCTATCGGAAAAACTTGGGGTTTCGTTGATGTCTTCTCAACATAAGTTCATGAAACGACATAAAAAGACAAAAAACTAAATATAAAACAATAAAAGAAACTGAACATAAATAATTCACAATGTGATTATATTCAAGGTGTCCAAAAATTGGGTGCATTAAGACTTCCATCAAATTTTTCTTTTAATTCTTCGAGAAGCTCAAAAGCTGCATCCTTATCATCATCTTCTAGGGCAGCTTTAACAACTTCCAACTTGTCCATATGAACTATAAACTATTACTTATCAAAATCAAAGGTTAACTCTGGGAATTTCTCGCTTTTTTTACCATATCAATTAAGGTATGATGAGCATCTTCTGAGTCTTTTAAAATGTGATCAAATGTGACACGAATGGGCTTATTTTCCCCTTTAACCTTTACCAATAAATTCATGCCTTCAGGATCAATAGATTCCATTGTAGCGGTTTCTGTTTCGGGTACATTGCCAAATACTTGAGCGTATAAAATAATAGCATTGCTGTGATCTTCATTCATGTGTTGACAAATGCGATCGCTAACAGCAGGGGTAATGGGATCAGACATAATTTATCCTTGAAAACATTGATAACAAAATTTAATAATATCAGATATTTGCTCTGTTTGTTGTGGATAATTTAATAAAGGTCGTTTAATAATAATTAGAGGAATTTTTAATTCTTTAGCCACTGTTAATTTTATGTCTTCTCCTCCTTGTTTCCCAGACGCTTTGGTAACGACTAAATCGATTTTCCATTGTTGCCATAAAGCTTTTTCCAATTCTAAGGTAATGGGAGGACGTAAGGCAATAATACGACTTTCTTGAAATCCTGCTTTTAAAGCCATTTCAAGGGACGTTAACCTAGGTAAAATACGAGCATACAATACTGCTTTTTCATGCCATAACTTAAACTTAGATAAAGTTTGACATCCGACTATTAATAAAACACGCTTATTTTCTAGATAATTTCCCTTAATTAAATCCTCAAAATTATCCACATAAATAGCATGGGACTTAGATGTTAAACTGGGTCTTTCATATCGTAAATAAGGAATTCCTTCAGCGTTAGCAAATTCCATCGCTTGTCGAGATATATTGATAGCAAAAGGATGAGAAGCATCAATAATTCCCCGAATGGTTTGTTGACGACATAACTGTTGAATTTCTGCTGTATCTAATTTACCTGTGAGGATAGTAATTACTGAATTATTCGGGTAAAGATGATAAGCAGTTGGGGTTGTTACGGTAATAATACAAGGAAAAGAATGGTCGGCAATATTTTGGGCAAGATTAACGCTATCCCCTGTCCCTCCAATTAACCAAAGTTTCCCAACATTTTCCATGTAATGGTTAATAATCTCTTCCTTTTAAAGCCTTAGTAAAATTTTGGCGATAGGATGTATTCACCGCTAACAATACTGGCCAAAGTAACGCTAACATCAATTTCGTTGGTAACTGACGATTAAAATTAGTCCGATTATAGCCCGACATAAATTTCCAGATCCCTACTAAATAAATTCCTAAGACAATGATAGCAATTAGTTCACTCATGTTAACCCTCTTGATATTCGTTTTTCCTATCCATATCTAATTTTAACCCATCGTCGAGATAGTTATTAAGGTAACCATTGAGGTTTAAAGCCAAAAGTCAGTTCTTGAGGTTGAATCTTTAAAGATTTATTAGGTTCTTTTAAATCTGGTAAAGGAAGCAACCAAACTTGCCCATCAGCGATCGCCTTTTTATTGGTTGTCAGTAAATCAGAAGGTGATTGGGCAACCGTAGTTACCACCTGATCAAATAATAAAGCCACTCCATCAGGGGACATACTCAAAACCACATCTCCATAGTTAGGTAAAGCTAATAAGGGTAAATCTGTTCCTTTTTTCAGATTCATCACTGACAAAAAAGGTTCTTCTCGATATTGTCCATTTTCTCCTTGAATGATATCTGTTTTTAAACAGTATAGATCTTCTTGCTCTCTGGGTTCAAATTGACAATCTAGAATAGGATAAGGGGTACGAAAGAGTTCTTGACTTTCCCCATCTTGATTAATAACAACTAAAGAACGAGTGTAATCAATATTATTTTTAACTAACAAAAGTTTCTCTCCATTTTCTGAAAAACCAAGGGGTTTTTGGTAATTTTGAAAAATACGAGAGGTTCCTCCATCGGCCCCCAAGGAAACCATACGGACACCTCCTTGTTGACTCACTGCTAACCGTTTTCCATCGGGAGAAATGACAAATTCAGACCCAGGAATTCCTAAAGAGATGGGTTTATTATCTTCAGTAATTATCCATAAACTACTATCATTGCTATTTCTTTGATTAACTCGTTCTACTACAATTATTTTACCATTTTTAGAAAGGGTAAAACCGACATTTTGATACTGGTTTGCATCAAGAATTCGTTTAAGTTTTCCTGCCCGTTGAGAAGGAGTTTTGGACGGATCAATATTAAACCCTGTGGTTACAGTATAAAGTTCTTGTTTAGCTAATCCTTTACCACGAATATTGGGTTCAAAGGCAGTAAAAAGTATTTTTTCACTATCTGGATAAATTTTGAAGTTAGTAACAATTAAATCTTCAGGTGTAAGAATGGTTTTTTTAGGTTGATTTAGATTGGTAATATTGTAGAGAATTAAACGACCTTTTTCCTCTCCTCCAACACCAATATAAGCCAAAACGCGATCGCGGGTACTAAATAAGCTAACAAAAGATTCGAGATTTTCATTTTTGTAGCTAAGTTGAACATTTTCTAATTTTATTTGATAATTCGTTCCGTAAATAGGGGGATCATTTAAAGTATAAATTAATGTTCTTCCCTGCCAAGAAATTTTTCCAGGAAGGGGAGGTTCAATAA
The DNA here is from genome assembly GCA_030064955.1 of Crocosphaera sp. Lineage (GTDB taxonomy): Bacteria > Cyanobacteriota > Cyanobacteriia > Cyanobacteriales > Microcystaceae > Crocosphaera. Next base: position 3,382 of record JASJDW010000267.1, on the reverse strand, counting down.
TCAAGTTTTTTTCAACACTATTGATATCAACGGGACGATTAAAACTGAGGGTAAATGTTTTATCTTTAACCCCTACTTTTTTTCCTTCCCAACTAAAATATTTAACTTTAAAGGGAACTTGATATCCTACGATTAACATCGTTGAAATCCCTATGGTTAGAAATAAAATACAACTGATTACTATCCAATCAAATTGCTGAATTTTTTTGAGTAAATCTTTGATTTTTATCGTTTTTTTCAGGATGTTAACCATAAGTTTTTCCGTCTAATCTTCTAATAGTTCAATAATACCTTGTTGGCCATCAATTTTCACCCGTTGACCTTCTTTAAATCGTTTTGTGGCATGATCAATATTCATAACCGCAGGAATACCATATTCTCGGGCAATGATTGCCCCATGAGATAAAGCCCCTCCAACTTCTGCTATAATACCATTGGCATTGGCTAGTAACGGTCCCCACCCTGAGTCAGCATAGGGAATAACAAGAATCGTATTGGGTTTAATTTCCCCTACTTCTTGAAAGTTATGACATACTTTAATATATCCTTCTACTTGTCCAAAACTTGCCCCAATTCCTTTAAATTTTCTCTGAGAATCATTGGATAATTTTGTTTCATTCTCTGGTACAGTTGTCATATTCCCATAAACAATGTAAGGAATATAGTTTAAACTTTTATTAATTTTAAATTCCTGTTGTCTTTCCCTAATTTTAGTCTGTGATTTTGAATCAATTTCTTGCTCTTCTTCTGTTATAATTTCTACGATTTCAGCATAGGTTAATTGAAATATATCTTGGGTTTCCTCAATGATATTTTTTTTCATTAAATCTTGGGCTAAAGCTAGAAAATGCCAGCGCAATTGAGCTAAAAATTTAGAATAAATTTCTGTTACTTTTCCTTTTAAATTCAATCTTCTTTGAACTTGCTTAATTCTCCAGTTTTTCTTATTATTTCTAATATTATTATTTCGCTTATTATGCTTTTGAGTTAGCTGAATTAATAGGGTTTTGACCAGATTGGGATGATCTTGCCAACAAGGAATAGAAATATCAGTTGCCACATCACTCAAATAACCATACTTCTCTATAATTAAACTAAATTCTTGGATTATTTTTCGTCCATTTTCGGTTTTTTCTAACAGTGAAAATAAATCCTCAGCACTTTTAATATTATCAATATTTATCAATAAAATAATTTCATTAGCTAAATTTTCTAATGCTTGTAAAGCAGCGATTTCTGGTGTCATTTTATTATTTAGTTGTTCAGGAGACACCTTGAGTAAAGCTTGCCTCAACGCTAAACTTAAAGGGGCTAAAATACTATAATAAGTTGCTGGTTTCAATATAGATAAAATAGTTTCAATATTGTGCAATAATTCTTGAGGAGAAAGTTGCTTAATTTCTTGATTTTCTAATCTATCTAATTGAGGTTTAAATCGTTTCTGATAATCTTGCCAAAAGTCCTTTTCTAAAGTCCATTCTCTTTTCAATAAACGTAATAAACCAGGTAAATTACTGAGAGTAGAACTTAAAGATGGTTTTGTCATTTTTGTTCCCCTCGTCAGAAATTCTAAACTTTCTGGAGGTAGTCCCATTCGTCGAAAAATTTGTCCCAGTAAAGTAGCATTAAAATAGGCTTGTTGATAGTGTAATATAGCGGTTTGATTGAAGTCCAAATCGGCTGCTTTTTCCTTTAAAACGAGGCTAAAAATATCACCCCACACCCCACAAGTTAACGGTTTATTAATAGACCAAGTTAAGGGAGGTATAACACCTGGAATTACTTCAGAGGCAATTTTTCTTGTCCAAATTGGTTGTAAATTCGTGATAGTTCTTGTTTGTAATATCCATAAGGTTTCTCCATCATAACTCCATTCTATATCTTGAGGAATGCCATGATATAAAGTTTCAATATCTCTAGCTAAAATGGCTACTTTTTCAATAATAAAATCAGGAACATTTCGTGATGTTATTTGCTCAGATGTTTTGATGTTAATGACATCATTTTCTAATTCATTATATACTTCAACTTGATACTGTTCAGGAGTTATTTTACCCGAAACAATTTGATTTGCTGCCCCAGGTAAAGCTTCAATTATCACACAGTTATTGAGGGGATTAACGGGATCTCGACTAAAAGCAACCCCTGAAAAAGTTCCTTGAACTTGCTTTTGAATTAATAAAGCGATACCCTCATCTGTTTGTCCTCGATCTTGACGATATCTAACAGCATGGGGATGATTATAAGCAGCAAGACAGTCTAAAATAGCTGCCTTTAAAGCCCCTTGATTCGTAACATTTAAAATCGTTAAATATTGACCAGCTGCTGATGCGGTTTCTGTATCTTCTCCCATAGCAGAAGAACGGACAACAAAAGGGTTTTCAACACTTGGATCGATATAATCTAATAAAATTTGAGCATCATCTCCAGGTAATAAAATCCAGCCATTAGGAACAGCATAGCCTAAACGTCTAAGATAAGCTAAATTAGCAGCCTTTTGACCAACTTTCTCAGCTTCTAATTGATCATTTAAACACAGAAGTGATTTTTCCCCTCGAAAAAAATTAAACATGGTTTTAGAAGAAGATTTAACCCCAGTTTCTGGTAAAGACAAATCATCAGGAATTTTATAAAAAATCCAAGCCATTAACCCTGATAAACTCCAAGCTAAGATAATATAGGCCACATCATGGGGATGTCTAACGGTTAAAATAAAAGCTAATAGTAATAAAGCTACTAAACGACCCGTTACCCTATCCCGAAAAATAGTAAAGCTACTCAAACCAATTAATGCTGTCAAAAAAGTAGCTGCCCAATCATGAAGCATTATTCCCCAAAATAAATTAGTGGTTCCTGCCCCTTTTCCCATCCAATATCTTCCCATAATTAATGCCATTAATGCCACCAATTCCCAAAAGGGTTCAAATGGGAAAAAATAACGAGCCAATAAAACAGCTAAAATACCTTTTCCTGCTTCTGATAAGACAGCCAAAATTCCCAGAAAAGTCCCTCCGTGATAAAAGGCAGCCGAAACAGAAACATTACCCGTTCCTAATTGAGATAGTTTTTGTCTTTTAAAACCATAAACCAACCAATCAATGAAAGGCAATCCTCCTAACAAGGGGCAAACAAAAAAAATAATTAAAGAACCAAGAATAGAGCGCATAAAGAAATCTTAAGAGCAAAAAAATAAGTTTTGAGTCAAACTTAAATAGTAAGACCTTTAACTTTTAAAACTAAGGAGAATCCCCAGTAAAGTTATAATACAAACTCATAACAATTATGAATTAAGAGAATCAGATAGAGGATCATCCAGAACAGTACCAAGCTTATCAACTAAAGAATAATAACGAACATTTATACTATTCAGTGTTTCCTGAAG
>JASJDW010000266.1 GCA_030064955.1 Crocosphaera sp. | reverse complement strand
ATTTAATTGTCGGGTTATTAATACAAGCAGAGTTATCATATTATGGATTAACTTTAGATGATAAAAGTCAAGCTAAAAAGATTTTAAAAGATTTAATTGATCCTAACAGCATTACTAACCTAACTGATGACGGAATGGATCTAATGAATGCTTATGTAAGTGGAGGGTTTGACTATTTAAAGTCTGAAATAAAGGATAAACCCCATTATGCTGAAGAATTTTTAATTCGTTATGTTAGACTTCTGCAAAAAGAAATGGAGAAAAATGATAACTGGTAAAAGCTTCAAAGCTGACAAAAACATCTTGCAAGGGCATAATAATATTATGCCCAGATCGTTCGGTTTAATGATATTAAACCCCTACATTATCTAAACCGCAGACACTAAAGGATAAGGATGGGTTAACTTATCTAACTGTTGCACCAGTAAACTAAGGAATAAACCCACATCCGTGACAATGCCCACCGACTCAACGGAACCGCGATCGCTTAATTTGGTTACCACCGCCGGGTTAATGTCCACACAGACCATTTTGACCCCCGCAGGTGTCATATTACCCACCCCAATAGAATGTAACATGGTGGATAACATCAAAATCATATCTGTCCCTTGAATTAGCTCAGCATAGCGACTTTGCGCTGTAATTAAGTCCATTTCTGTATCGGGTAAAGGACCATCATCACGGATGGAACCGGCTAAGACAAAGGGAACGTTATTTTTAACGCATTCATACATTACCCCTTTGGTAATCACCCCTTGTTCCACGGCTTGGGCAATACTACCACAACCCCGAATGGCATTAATAACCTTGAGGTGATGACGATGGCCGCCACTCACCGGAACCCCTCGTTGCATATCCACCCCTAAAGAAGTTCCCATCATGGCCTGTTCGATATCATGAACAGCGATCGCATTGCCTCCCAATAAAGCATGAACATAGCCATCTTGGATTAATTTTGCTAGGTGTTGCGCCCCACCGGTATGAATAACCACAGGGCCGGCTGTCACCACTACTTTGCCCCCTTGATCCCGCACTTGGCGCATTTCCCAGGCAATTTGTTCTACTAATAATTCTACGCGGCGTTCACTAGAAACCCCAGATCCCATAAAGGTAAATTCTTGTTTACCGTTGCGCTGATCGCGATCTTCGGTTTGTCTGACGGTACGAATACCATCCACTCCCACCATGACGTGATCTCCTACTTGTAGATCCCGTAATAATTTACATTCTGCGGTCATTTTCTGAGGATCAACCACAATAGCAGCATCCATGCGCTGATTTTGCACTTTTACCCATTCACAGTTAACTCTGACTTCCGTCGGATAGATGGTACTCACATAGAAGTCATCGGGGGCTACACCTGCTTTGGTAACGGTTTGGCTGTTGATATCACAAACTTCTTGAGGTGGGGCAACCGCACCTAAATCGATCAATTGTGTCATAATTTCTTCCATGACATTATGATCGGGTGCAGAGACTCGCACTTGTGCGGCTGATGTACTTTGTCTTTCCAACCCTAACTCAAAGTTGAGTACCTTGAAACTGCCCCCATTTTCTACAATTTTATCGAGGGCTTTATTCATGATCCCGGCATCTAAGAGGTGTCCTGTTAATTGAACGGTACGACTTTCAACGGGGGTACTAGCATGAACGTAGTCTAAGATAGGTTCATTCACTCGTAAGGTTAAACATTTGGCTGCCCCTCCTGCTTTGAGAAACTCGGATAAGGGAGTTTGCACCACTTCAAAACCCACCTCATTTAACCGTTGTTGTAAGCTGTCGCTTATTTGGTTCATAATGATGGTGTGGTTAATATTTACCGCATTACAAGCAAATTTGACGGCATCCGGTTCTTCAACGATAATGCGTTTTTCTTCGGGTATACGCAGTTCAATTAAACGATTAGAATAAGCATCAAAGGCCGGGGGATAGTAGAGTAAATAACCACCAGTCAGGGGACAGAAGCAAGTATCAAGATGATAGAAACGTTCATCAATGAGGCGTAGGGATAATACTTCTGTGTCTAACCATTGCGCTATGTAAGGGTGGGAGTCTAACTCCGATCTAAACCCATATCCCGCCCATAACCAGCGGCCTTCCCGATCAAATAAGGCATCTCCAGCCCCTTCAAAGGGTAAATCTTTGGGCAGTTCAAACACATTGAACCCATTAGCCCCAAACCATTCTTTAAAGTAGGGTTCTTCTCCTTGTCTTTCTTTGTGATAAAAACGACTGACGATCGCATTATCTCCTAAAACCAGTCCTGCGTTGGCGGTAAATACCATATCCGGCCAACCTTTTTGGGGTTTAACTAATTCAACGATCGCCCGTTCTTTGATAGCGTGATACAGTTGATTCCATTGTTCTACTGCGCGATCGCGGGCTGATTTATGTATATTCCCTTCCATCCAAGGATTGATCACGTAATCTACATCATAGTGGTCTGGGGCGCACATTAAAATACGAATCGAATCAGTCATAATAGTGTCTTCAATTAAGCTAAATTTAGATATGTGTTGTTGATGTTATTCAGCTTTTTGACTCCTCACTGATGCTGAATTACCCAACATCCCATCTTACCGTGAATTTGACTTTAAGATCAGTATTAATACATGATCGATTCAACATAATATGTATCAAAAATTCAAGACGTAGAATGTAAAATGCTCAATTCTACATTCTACGTTCTGTGAACTGGCTATAGCATTTCCTGGACTCATGAGGTACACCTAATATTCAACTCCTGAACTCCCGAACTCCGAACTCCGAACTCCGAACTCCTAGAACTAGAAGAGTTTGTACCTCACAAGTATGGGAACTGCTATACTATTGCTTAGAACTTAAAGGTTGTTCGCAAAGCACCTACCCAGATACTATTGTTATCTTCGTCTCCTTCAGGGTTGATAACAACATAAAACCCAGGAGTTAACAAAATATTGTCATTGAGTGGATACTTGTACTGAGCCTCGATAATGTAAGGGGTATCTTTGTCGATGGACTGTAAGTCTCCAGGAAGCGTCTCAACCCGTTCAGCCGTAACATATTGTCCGCCACCGACAGAAAGCACAGCACCCTCTTTGAACAGGTCAACCACTGACAAAATAGCTGCCCAAGTCCATAAGTCAGCCCCTAAACCACGACGATCATCACCCCTCGCTGGGTTGGCAAAACCTTGGGCGCGAGCTAACGCATAAGCACCGGTAGCATGGAGGTGGAACTTATCATTAATCCGCCAGTCTCCTGTGATACCGTAGCTATCTCGTAGGGTAGGTGCATCAAAGAAGGGATCACTCGCGACACGGCTACCATTACTAGAGGTCGTATTAACGTCATCCTCTGCAAAATAGGAAAAGAGATAGGTAAAACTGATGTCTAAACTATCAGTTGGATAAATCCCTAGTTGTCCCCCTGCGCTGTAGGTACCATTAAACAAACCTTCTCCTAAGTCTGGGCTATTTCCGTTGTCTGCTAGGTAAAGACCTCTGATCACAAAAATGTCGTCCCAGAACTTGTATTCAGCACCCGCACCGATCCCTTCAGGACCCCGGAAAAGTAAAGGGTTACGACGCATGAAACGGGATAAAGCACCTGTTCCTGAACTAGCCATGAAAGGGTTCCCGACATCAAAAATATTATCAATATCTAACGCATTGGTTCCTACCCACCCACGAAACTTACCAATGGGAAAACGATAGTAAACATCATCGAATTCTACGTCAGCATCCGTAGACGCATCGTGTCCTAAACGGGCCATGGTGGTTCCGGTTGCTCGATCCCATCGGGGGATGCTTCCTGCTTGAAAACGAACCCTTAAACGGTCTTTGCCATAGAATGCGGTGTCAAAATTAAGACGAGTCCGAAACGCTAAGGTAGCATTGTCATCAGGTCGTCGAGTTGCACCGGGTAGATCGGCTCCAAAGTTATCAATGGCATCCCGTTGACGAGAATCAATGGCTCTTTCCCCTGCTGCTGTGGAGAAGGTAAACAGGACTTCCCCGTTTAATTTGGTGGTAGTAGAAAACTGATGATCTTCTAGGAAAGATACCCTTGCTTCTAAGTTATCCACCCTTGCATCCAAGGCCATTAACTCTTGTTCAAATTCTTGGGCTAACCGCTTTAATTTTTCGATATCTTCCCGTAATACCGCTACGTTTTCCTGTAATAACCGCTCAATAGTATTTAAACAAGCATTTAACCCCGCAGCAAACTCCCAACGAGAAGTGGCGCGGTTCCCTCGGAAAGTGCGATCGGGATACCCTACAATACAACCATAACGCTCTACAAGGCTTCTTAAGGCTTCGTAAGCCCAGTCTGTTGGAGAAACGTCCCGTAACTCAGAAATACTGGTCACTTGGGACATTCCATTTCCACTGGTATTATCCTGAAACTGTTTACTGGTATCTCTGTTTAAGGGGGTTTTCAGGGTAGGACGATTTTGTAAAATCCCTAAAGCTTCTTGAGGGGAGACAACATCGGCCTGGGTTGGGTTCATTTGGCTGTCATCAGGAGCAGCGATCGCACTTTGAGCAGCGATGACTGATAAGGCTGCTACCCCCGAAGTCATTTTCAGACATTGGGAAAACAATTTCCACATTTTCACGTTCCTCACACCTAAAGTATTAAACTTGATTGTTTTTTGGATACAATCTAAGCTTTACACACGATTTTAGTTAGTTAATAAAAGATGACTATATCATCATCTCTTGATTAAAATTCTAGTTTAAAACTTTTTTGCTTGAATTACCACTGATCGGAGGAGACTGGGGTGAGGGGGTGTGTGGGAAGTGTGGGGAGTGTGGGAAGGGTGGGAAGCGATAGGGTGATGGGGTGACGGGGAGTGTGGGAAGTGTGGGAAGTGTGGGAAGTGTGGGAAGACTAGGAAGAATATTAATATCTTGTATCTTGCTCCCTCTGCCTCCCCTATCTCCCCTATCTCCCTTGTCTCCCTTGTCTCCCTTGTCTCCCAGTCCCCCAGTCTCCAAAGTCCCCCCTATTGTCACCGCAAAACTCATCTAGGGACGTTAGGATATATTCGATCAATCTCTTGTTGTTGAAGGAGACGTTGATCGATGAGAGGATCTTGTTGATTTAATGTTTCAATCCGTTCAAGATACTGATTACAGTTAGCATTGATAGGTGGGGGAGGAGTGGTAATAGTCCGCTCTAAACAAGCTCTTTCGGTGCGTTCCCGATGAAAATGTTGCAAAATCTTTTCAGGGGTCTGAAAATAGAGTTGACGGTTGTGGCGCATATTTTCACGATGAATTTCAGCACCACAGTCTACTGCCCCAGGAATACATTGTCTGGGGGGAACGGAAATATTAGGGCCTATATTTTGCAGTTGGGCATTAGTTTTTACAGGAATGATTAAACTAAGTCCTGTTGTTACTAAGAATATTAAACCCAAAGTAGAATTAAGTTGCATAAAATTACCTCCTAACAAGTAATTGAGGCTTACTCTCATATTAATTTATGGTTTTGATTGTATCAAAACTAAAAAAACCATTTCGTTAATTAATTAACTTTTCCAACCTGAGTTGCATATTAAGATAATCACTGATAATCAAGCCTCAGAGCAGAAAACAGCTATTTTCAGTTCTTACTTGATTACAGTAATTGATTTTTGCGATGTTAGTTTTTAAAGGTTTTAAAGTTATACATTAACATTTACATGAACTTATACATTAGACACCTATCATAAACCTAGAGCAAGTTTGACTTCATATAAAATTTATCTTTCACGTGGAAGTCACCTTAAAACAAACTAGATGTTTTGAAAGGATAAATACCATGCCAGTATTAGATTTTAGTGAACAAAGTCTCGTTGGAGACATCTTCAACGGTCAAAATCTCAATGGTTCGACATTTTTCAAAGCAAATCTTACAGATGTACAATTTGTTGGCACAGCACTTCGAGGTACTAACTTTAGTGAATCTACTTGGCTAAATGTTGATGCTTCTAACGCAATTTTTGCACCTAATAATAACAACCCTACGCCAGCAGATTTATCTTTAGCCACTTTGACCAATGTCAATCTTAGTGGTGCTAATCTTAGAGAGGCAAATCTTTTTAAAATTAATACCAGTGGCATCAACTTATCCAATGCTAACTTAACTGATACCATTCTTACAGAAGCTAATCTCAGTGGAGAACAGTCTGAGCGTCCTAACTTAGCTGGGGCCAATTTCACCCGTGCCGACCTATCTCTAGCTAATCTAAAAGCAGCTGACTTGACAGGGGCGAAACTTAAAGATGCCAACTTAAATGGAGCTAGTCTTGAAGCTGTCATCTTAGAGGATGTTAATGCGAGAGGGGCTGACTTCAGAAACAGCAATTTCACTGATATTTTTGTCTTTGATGTAAATTTTAACCTAGCGAACTTTGAAGGTGTCTCATTTAGTGATGTTAACACGGCTCTCCCTGAGGGTTCATCCCTAACACAACTTCCCACCGATTTTAACCTGAGATTTCGTGGCGCAGATTTAAGTAACTTTATTGCCGATGATGCTAATTTGGCAGGGTCTAATTTTCGTTCTTTTGTTGATTCTAATGGCGTTGAAACGGCAACTCAATTAGATGGTGCTAGTTTTGCTAGTTCTGACCTCACAGCATCTAACTTTACAGGGGCATTAGCAGAGAATATCTTTTTCAATGGTGCAACCTTAACAGATGCCAAATTTACATCCGCTGATTTGAGCAATGGCGACTTTGGCGGAGCAACATTAATTAACGTCGATTTCACAGGAGGTGTTGAACTCGATAACGCCTTTTTAGAAGGAGCCAATTTAAGTGGTGCTGATTTAAGTGGTGCTAATTTAAGTAATGCTAATCTCAAAGGGGCAATTTTAGCTGGGGCTGACCTTACAGGAGTTGATTTGACCAATGCTGATCTGACGGGAGTTGATCTCACTGGTGCTGACCTAAGTGGTGCTATACTGGCTGGTGCTATCCTAAAAGAAGCCACTGGAGACAGCCTCACCAATTTCACAGGGGCTGATCTATCTAGCTCTAACTTAGGAGCAACACTTGCTGAGAAGAGTAGCTTTATTGGTAGTAACTTTCAGGATGCAAACTTAACAGATGCTATTCTAATTGCAGCCGATTTAACTGATGCTAACTTTGCTGATGGAGCGGACTTAGATACTATCGGAGCGAATTTAACGAGCGTTAATTTTATTGATGGAATTGCTATTAATGCCAACTTCGAGAATGCTCTTTTGGTTAATGCTGACTTGAGTAAGGCCAACTTCACTGGTGCGAATTTGATGGGTGCTGATTTAACTGGCGCCATCACAATTGATACCATTGGATTATCTTAAAACCCTCATTTCAGTTTACTGCCCACTGTTTTAATAGTGGGCAATCTCTTCCTGAATGGATTTTTAGGTAAATTCTAACCCTTATTTTGAACACTCCAACAACTAAATCACAGATTATAGATGGGGACTGCGCAAAAAATTTTGTTCAATCTGTCTGACTGCTGTTAACGCTGAATAACTAACCCCTGCGGTTCCTTCTCCTGGATGGGTGGAGTCTCCTACTAACCAAAGATTTTTGATGGGGGTACGAGTAGCTACCCCAAACGGTCCAAAGGTTGACACCCGTTGACCTATACCTCCTACAATACCTTTATCCCTAGCGGTGTAATAAGCGAAAGTACGAGGGGTGGCTGCTTCTTGGTGAATAATGGTATCAGCATTAAGCTGAAAATAGTTGCTTAAACGGGCGATCGCTTCTTGGCTATATTGTTGTTTTAATTGTTGATATTTCTCTTCACTAATATTATTCCAGATCTGAGTATCGGTAAAACTGGAGGCAATAATCGTTCTTTGTCCTTCTTTGGCGCGGCCGTCTCCAGGTTTGCTTACAGAAACAAATAAGGAATTATTTTCCCCAATCGGCCCATCATAATCATACAAAAATTGTAGATGAGGGGGACAATTTTCAGGAATGGCTTGATCCTTAACCCCTAAGTAAATAACAAAGGCCCCAGATGCTTCAGGAAGTTTATCAACCCGTTGCCGATATAATTTTAACCTGGGTGTGGTTGGGACATCAATTATTTTAACTAAATTCTGGACTGGAACGTTAGCAACGATGTGATCGGCGGTTTTTGTGAAGGTTTTTCCTGTTTTGCGATCGCAGATCATCACTTTACATTGATCATCTTCAAGGGTTTCTATTTTCTCCGCAGAATGACCAGTGAAGAGTTTTCCCCCATGTTTTTCTAACCCTTCTACTAAGCGATCGCTTAATACCTGCATACTTCCTTGTAAATGATACAGTCCTTGGGGTTCTTGGGATACCCCTAATGCTGTTGCTGCATACAATAAGGCGGTTTCGTCTGCATCGACTTGGGAATATAGTTTTAACTGTAAATCTAGGAAGGTTTTTAATCGCTGATGGTTATATAATCCATACAAGCGTAAAGCATCCCCTACGGTCATGAAGGTAAAGGGGACAGTAATCAATGTATCTAACCGTAAAGCTGTGGTTAGTTGCCATACATCCCAGAGGTTGCGAGGGGGTAATACGGGATCTCGGCCTTGAAACTTCCAACTTGCTTGGAATAGTTTACCAAGTAAGTGCCAAAAGGGTTCACTTTCGGGAAACTGTTTTTGTCGTTCTTGTTGCCATTTTTCGCGATCGCGCCACACATTGATCGGTTGGGTTTCCCCAGGTAAAAAAACAGCACAAGCGGGATCACAAGGGGTGACAGGAGGTAAATCAATGTCTAATTCTTCAAAAATGCGCTGATGAATGCCTCCTGGTTCTAACCCAGCGACTTGGGTTGCTCCCACATCAAAGGTGAACCCCCGACGTTTGAAGGTTGAGGCACAACCCCCAGGAACATAAGCCTGTTCATACACGGTAACATTGTACCCTCGACGGGCGAGTAATGCACCTGCGGTTAATCCGCCGATTCCTGCTCCTACGACTATAACTTGTTTAGACACGGTTTAAATGTTTATTTATAAAAGTTTTCATTGTTTTAATTATATTAATAATTTTTTAACAATTTTTCAACAAAAATGAGATATATCTCTTCTATTTATTGTAAGAATCTTCTTCTGACTGGGAGATTTCTTATCTTTACTAGATACTTTTTCAAAAATCCTATATTAATTTAACCATTTTAATATGCACAATTTCTGCTTCTGTAAAGCGATCACCTATGGGTTTAAATCCTAATTTTTCATACAATGATTGAATATAAACTTGAGCATGGATAACAATTTTTTGGTAATTTTTTTGTTCTTTAATAAAGGCGATCGCCGCTTCCATCAGTGCTGTACCAATTCCTTGACCTCTGGCTTGAGATAATACAGCTAACCGTTCAATTTTGGCTGTATTTTTATCAATATATCTAATTCTTGCTGTTCCTAC
>JASJDW010000265.1 GCA_030064955.1 Crocosphaera sp. | reverse complement strand
CGCTTTTTTACTAAAGTTCCTGAAGTTCAGCATCTCTGGAAAGAAGTCTTAGGGGACGAATTTATTCAAGTTCCCCGTCTCTCTCGTATCTATTACAAAGGCAAATTTTTCAGTTATCCTTTAGAACCCCTCAATGCGGTTAGTAATTTAGGGATTTTACACAGTTTATTAATCCTCTACAGTTATTTCAAAATTAAGGTTAAGCCCTTACCAGTAGAAGAGAATTTTGAACAATGGGTGACCAACCGTTTTGGCGAACGGTTATACAAAACTTTCTTTAAAAGTTATACCGAAAAAGTTTGGGGGATTCCCTGTACCCAAATTCGTGCAGACTGGGCAGCACAACGGATTAAAGGATTATCCCTAAAAAAAGCAGTGGTTAATGCCTTATTTGGTAGCAACGACACCAAAACCCTCATCAAAGAGTTTGACTATCCCATCTTAGGACCAGGGATGATGTGGGAGAGATTTCAAGAGAAATTAGAAGCCCAGGGGAACCCTGTTCATTTAAACACAGAAGTAATCAGAGTAGAAAGAGAAGGGAAGCGTATTACCCGTATTATCGCTAGAAGAGGTAATAAAACCTTCACCATTGAAGGGGATCAGTTTATTAATAGTATGCCCGTTACAGCATTGATGTACCGTTTAGACCCCTTACCCCCCGAAAACGTTCTTAAGGCTGCCCGTAGTTTAAAATACCGCGATTTTCTTATTGTTCCCATCGTTGTCAAAGAAAAAGACCTCTTCCCTGATAATTGGATTTATATCCATAGTCCAGAGTTTAAAGTTGGACGGATTCAGAACTTTAAGAACTGGAGTCCTGCTATGGTTCCTGATACCAATAAAACTTGTTTAGGAATGGAATATTTTTGTAGTCAAGGGGATGATTTATGGGAGATGGATAATAAAGATTTAATTAGATTAGCAAGCGAAGAAATCGTTAACTTAGGGTTAGTAGATGACATCTCCAAAGTAGAAGATGGTACCGTTATTCGTCAGAAGAAAGCCTATCCTGTTTACGATGGTGAGTATAAACAACATTTAAAGGTATTACAAGATTATGTCAGTACCTTTGAAAATTTACAAACCGTTGGCCGTAATGGAATGCATCGTTATAACAACCAAGATCATTCCATGTTATCAGCCCTTTTAGCTGTGGAGAATATTATGGGTGCGAATCATGATTTGTGGCAAGTGAATATTGAACGGTCTTATCATGAAGACTTCGTAACCAAAGACAAAGCCACTCCTAAAGTCGCTGCAAAGATTTAATTATCATTTTTTGGGGGGTAAGGAGATGATTCTGTCTTAACCCCAGCGATCAATTTTGGGATAAATACAATGAAAACTGATGTGCCTTGGTTATGGAAGCTCAATTCTACCGTAAATCAGCTTTATAAATACTTTTTGTGCTTTTTTTTGGGACTGAAAATGAGTTCTACTGTTCGCATTTTCAGAAACGAGTTACAACGCTTACTCACAGAATCACGGGGTAAGTTTAGTGCCATTGATCTCAAACAAAGATATCAGGAGGTTCAAGCTTGGTTTTCAGGAGAACCCGTATATGGTGAAATTCATACGGCTGTCTATCCCCCCGCAAGCTACCTACAGTTATCAGGGTTTCTCAATTATTCTTCTTTTACAGTAGTGCGCTGGATTTGGGCAATTACGACAATTTTATGCCTTGCTGCCTTGATTTATCTATTAATTAAGCACAGTTTAGTTAAAAACAACCTCGAACGCATTTGTATTGCTTTTGTTGTGGTTTCTATGTATGCAACAGGTGAAACCATCGGCAATGGACAACTAACGATCCATATTTTGGCAGCTTTGGCTGGAGGGATCGTTTTACTCCATCAAGGTCAAAGGTGCTGGAAAAAAGAACTTTTAGGCAGTTTTCTGCTAGTTTTTGCTCTCATTAAGCCAACTTTAGCCGTTCCTTTTCTGTGGATAGTGTTATTGGTTAGCAATAGTCTGCGGCCGATATGGATGGTTGTTATCGGATATGGAGCGATCGCAACCATAGCCACTTGGTTTCAAGAGGGCAATTTATTTTCACTACATTGGCAGTGGTTACAGCAAGGAATGGCAGGAGCTTCTTGGGGATCATCTGGAGGGGGTGGCGATGTTACTACCAAGACTATCGGTAGCATTAGTGGCTATGGTAATGTTCATAATTGGTTGGGAGCTTTAGGCTTGAGTGAATGGAATTTAGTGGCTACATTTGCCATGTTGCTACTATTGGGTGTTTGGGTATATTTTTATCGCTCAGTGGATATTTGGATTTTATTAGGGGTGACAGCTTTGGTGACGCGCCTTTGTACTTATCATTTAGTTTATGATGATTTATTAGTTATTTTTCCCATGATAGCCTTGATTCGTGTCTTGAAAAATACTTCAATTTTAATGAGTCAAAAGGTGATGAGTGCGGTATTACTTTTCATCACGGTTTTTGCTTCTATTGTTCGTTCAACTTTAAGAATTCAACCATTTCCTATAGGTGTCTTGTTCAAAGTTGGACAAACCAGTATTTGGGTTATGCTGTTAGTCTTTTTGGTCTATCTAGCTTGGTGTCTTAAAAAAGAAAGTTTAACAGTTAAACAGTCTATTATGTTAGGTTAATAATCATGAATTTTTTACCTTCCATTTCTGTGATCATTCCTGTTTATAATGATGGGATAAGACTCAAAAAATGTTTGGAAGCTTTAGAAAATCAGTCCTATGCTAGTGACAATTATGAAGTGATTGTTATTGATAACGCTTCTGATGAACAACAAAATATTAAAGGGATCGTTAATCAATTTTCTCATGCTCATTATACTTATGAAGCAAAACCAGGTTCTTATGCGGCAAGAAATAAGGGTTTATCCCTAGCAAAAGGGAATATTCTCGCTTTTACTGATGCTGATTGTATCCCAACATATAACTGGTTAGAAAATGGAGTAAATGCTTTATTATCTCATCCCAATTGTGGCTTAGTTGGGGGAAAAATTGAGCTATTTTTTAGGAATCCACAAAAACCAAATTCCATAGAACTTTATGAAACTGTTACCGCTTTTCCCCAAGCAAAACTATTAGCTGAATATCACGGGGCTGCAACAGCTAATGTTTTTACTTATCGACATATTTTTGATGAAGTTGGTTTATTTGATGAAAGTCTTAAATCTAATGGAGATTTAGAATGGGGCAGTCGAGTTTATCAACATAAATATGAACAAACTTATGCAGAAAATGCCCGTGTTTTTCATCCTGCACGATATTCCTGGTCACAGCTTTATCAAAGAACAATTCGATTAGCAGGTGGTTATTATTTGAGACAGCAAATTACAGCTAATTCAACATTATCTAAACTCAAACTATTTATCGAAAGCTTAATTAAAAATTCTGTACCACCTATTAACTTTTTTGTTAATACTTTTAAGTCTTCGGACTTATTAAAAATTCAGGATAAAATCAAAGTTTGTTTGGCAATGACTTTTGTTCGTTATGTTACTTTAATAGAAATTATTAATTTAAAAATTGGTAAAAAAACTGCTAGAGTTTAATTAATTATTATGAAAATTGCTTTTATTGTTGGGGAATTTCCCATATTATCAGAAACGTTTATTTTGAATCAAATTACTGGACTGATTGATCGAGGTCATGAAGTAGATATTTATGCTGAAATACAAGGGAATACTCATCATGTTCACCCTTCAGTTAATACTTACAAATTATTGAAAAAAACCTATTATTTACCACAGCTTCCTGAATCAACTTTAGAAAGAATTATTAAAGGATTTTATCTAATTGCTAAGTTCGGAATTCAAGACCCCATTAGAATATTACAATCTTTAAATATTTTTAAGTATGGAAAACAATCCTTATTTTTATGGTTATTATATAGCCTAATTCCTAATTTTAATAAAGATTATGATATTATTCATTGTCAATTTGGTCATTTAAGTTTTCGGGGGATGGCATTTCAAGCAATTAATTCACCTCACGCTCAATTAATAACTATTTTTAGGGGATTTGATATTAGTACATTTGTTGAAATGAAAGGTAAACATATTTATGATAAATTATTTAATCAAGGTGATTTTTTCTTAGCAAATTGTGAATTTTTTAGGAAGAAAGCAATTGCGTTAGGTTGTCCAGTAAACTTAATTCAAGTGCATTTTTCGGGATTAGATTGTAAACAATTTACTTTTAAACCTCGTTATCTGAAAAAAGATGAAAAAATTCGTATTGCTACAACAGGAAGGTTAGTAGAAAAAAAAGGGATAGAATATAGTATTCGTGCTGTAGCAAAACAAGCTAAAATCAACCCTAATCTAGAATACAATATTATAGGAGATGGGGAACTAAGACCTGATTTTGAACAGTTAATTAAAGATTTAGGAATGGAGGATATTATTAAAATTGTTGGCTGGAAAAATGAAACAGAAATCAAAAAAATATTAGATGAATCTCATATATTTATTGCCCCTAGTGTAACCGCAAAAGATGGAAATCAAGATGCGCCCATTAATGTTTTAAAAGAAGCAATGGCTATGGGTTTACCTGTTATTAGTACCTATCATGGTGGGATTCCTGAATTAGTAGAAGATGGGGTTTCTGGTTTCCTCGTACCAGAAAGAAATGTAGATAGTTTAGCTGATAAGTTAAACGATTTAATAACCCATCCCGAAATTTGGGAAAAAATGGGTCAAGCAGGACGTAATTATGTAGAAAAATATTATGATTTAGAGATGTTAAATAATAAACTTATAGAAGTTTATCAACAACTCATAAAAACAAAAAAAAAGAGTTTTGATCCAAAATTACAATCTATTACTTTAATTTCTTAAAGGAGTTTTAAAACAATGAGTAATCACCCTTTAGTCACCATTGTTATCGTTCCCAGAGAGCGTTTTAGCTGTACTCAAGAATCTTTAGAGAGTATTTATCAATATACAGAAATACCCTTTAAATTAGTGTATGTTGATGGCAACTCACCCACTAAAATTAAACAATATTTAGAGAAACAAGCACAAGCGAAAGACTTTAAAATTATTAGAACTGACTGTTATCTAACCCCCAATAAAGCGAGAAATTTAGGCATTCAAGCAGTAGATACTAAATACCTTGTCTTCTTTGATAATGATGTCATTGTTACGAAAGGTTGGCTCAAAAATTTAGTAAAATGTGCCGAAGAAACTAACGCTGCTATTGTTGGTCCCTTGATGTGTCAAGAAAAACCCTTACACGAAACCGTTCATTTTGCTGGTGGAGAATCCCATATTTGGGTGGATAATAAAGGTAGAAGACGCATACGAGAAAAGATGTATATGCAAGGACAAAAAGTTAAAAATGTTCTGCCTAAATTAAAACGAACAGAAACAGAACTGGCCGAGTTTCATTGTGTATTAGTACGTCGTAATATTTTAGAGAAAGTGGGGTTACTAGATGAAGCATTTATGAACACAAAAGAGCATCTAGATTTTTGTATGTTGGTGAGAGAAAAAGGAGAAAAAGTTTATTTTGAACCTAGTTGTCTTGTCACTTATACGTATGGGGAAACATTGGAATTTAGTGACTTACATTTTTATATGTTGCGTTGGAGCGATCGCTGGTTATTAGCTAGTTTAAAACGAATGCGAGAAAAATGGAATATAGCAGAAGATGGCTATTTTCAAGCTAAATATAAACAAATGGGTTGGCGACGTTATGGAGCAATTATTGAACCGTTTGTGAAACGTTTAACCTTTGGTATGGGTAATATTTTTATCACCAGGGCGATCGCTTGGTTAGATCATCCTTTTAATAACTTCTTAACCAAACGTCATGCTCATCAACAAGCTCAATTAAGTTCCCATAAACCCAATGAATACAATTATTCTTAATTTTAATAATCGAAAATGTCGAAAATAACTCGAAGGAAAGCAATTTATTTAGGAAGTACCGCTTTGGCTGCTACTGTAGCAGCTAAAACCTTGGCTCAGCCCCCAACACTTAAAGATTATGCCTCAAAAAAAGGGTTAATCTATGGGTCTGCTGGTGCTTATAGTAAGCTTTCTCAAGATCAAGAATTTGCTGATCGGTTTATCCAAGAATGTGCCATTTTAACCCCTGAAAATGACCTGAAATGGAAACACATTCACCCCCAACCTAACCAGTATAATTTTAGTAGAGGGGACTGGTTGCTAAAATTTGCTCAACATCATCGCTTAAAAATGCGAGGCCATACTTTGGTATGGCATTCAGCGTTACCCAACTGGGTTAAAGAAACGGTTAACTCACAAACAGCTGAAGCTACCTTAAGGGATCATATTAATACAGTTGCGGGTCATTATCGAGGGAAAATTCACTCTTGGGACGTGGTTAATGAAGCGATTCTGGTTGAAAATGAACATCCTTTGGGGTTGCGGAAAACTCCCTGGTTTGAATGGTTGGGGGAGGATTATATTGAATTGGCCTTTAGAGCAGCAGCAGAAGCTGATCCCAATGCACTACTATTTTATAATGACTACGGTTTGGATTATGACAATAATTATGAGGAAAAAAGACGCAATGCAGTTTTAAAGCTATTAGAACGTTTAAAAGCCAAAGGAACTCCTATTCATGGGTTGGGACTACAAGCACATTTATCAGGGGCAAATACTAGATTTAATGCGGAGAAATTACGCCAATTTTTAGCCTATGTGGCTAGTTTAGATTTAAAAATTATGGTAACAGAATTAGATGTAGCAGATCAGCGATTACCTTATGATCACCTCGAAAGAGATCAACGAGTAGCTGATGTGTATGAAATGTATTTAAGTACCGTTTTAGATGAACCCAATGTTATTGGGGTGGTGACTTGGGGATTGAGCGATCGCTATACTTGGTTATCTGGTTTTCGTCCCCGTGAAGATAAGAAACCAGTGCGAGTTTTACCACTGGATCAAGAATTGAAACCTAAGTTAGCTTGGGAAAGCATGGTAAAAGTCTTTCAATCCGATAGTTTCGTTTTAACAAAACCCCCTTTGATCCCAAGATCAAGGTTTCTCAGTTCGATATCAGAAATCGCTTGAGGGCTACAAGGTACTACAGATGCCTTACAATTACCTTCTACGGGAGAAAAATAAATGATATTATTGACTTGTTTTTTAATCACAATTTTATGGGGTAAAGGAGAAGGTAATAAGACATTAGGATTACTTAAGCTGATAACCATCATAGTACCCAAGATGACCAAAACAATTCTCCGAATCCCCCAAAGTTTCTTAGAATCGCTTAACTTGATGAGTTCCTTATTTTTAATAATAAATTTTTGGTTAAGAAATGTAGTTAATAATAACGCTGGCAATATTAATAAATAACCTAACCCGAAACGAATTAATGGACCTTTGACAAAAATAAAGATTATACCCAGTATTGCCATCCCAGATACCCAAATTTCTCCCTGTACAGACTTGCGTAATGTTTTCGACAGCCTGACTAAACAGCCTAAACTTATTACAGTCAGAATCATCATCACTAAATTAAGGTTTTTAGCAGTTATCCATTGACTGATCAACCAAAACAGAGGAATTTGATCGGCTGGTGGCTCCCCAAACCAATTTTCTAAACTACTGGTTTCTGCTGCAAATTGTTGAGTTTCGTGTAAGGGTAGAGACCAAGGAACATCAAGACACAACAAAGAAGAAGGATACAGAGGACAGCCAGATGTCCATAGACCAGTCACAATCATCGGAATGACTAATATAGTCGTGATTATCATGCCTTGTATCAGTCGTCCCAGAGATTTTCTTTCATGCCATACATAAAAAAGACCTCCAACCAACAATAAAGGGATAGCTGATAATTTAATTGTGACTGCTCCAACGCCCAGTAACAGGGGAATTAAATAGACTTGTTGCTTAAAGATAGAAGAGTTACTTGTGATCTGGGAGGGATTTCTCGTTAGCAACATTGTCCAGGCTGTCATGCCAATCCCTAAAGCAATTGGCCAGTCTGGGGATAGAGAAACCAAAATCAATTGCATTTCGCCAGATATAGCCAGATACAGCAATAGTAAACCATTAAAAGAAAGGGCAAACCAATCATATAACTGAGCTTGTCTTCTGATGCTTCGCCATAAACTGAGAGATAAATGACCCAACGTTACCAAAAACATAAAACTATTGACCACAGCCCCGGCTCGAAAGTTGACCAGACTTCCATTGAAGGGTGCAATTAAAGAAAACCAAGATGAGGTAATCCCTAAATTTTTCAGAATTAAAACAATCCCCGGTACCACCCCAAATTCAGATAACCAGCGCATTGCCCCGTAATGATACCACTCTGACTCTACCCAAGTGACTTGTGGGGTAGTTAATAGGGCAACAATTAAACTTAAGGCGATGATACCTAGAAATAAATTGATAGATAGCTTTGATTTTAAGGTGATGATTTCTTGACGGACAGAGGGTGACAGTATAGATAATAAACTGGAGACAAAAATAATAATAATTCCTGTGAGAAAGGAGAGGGGAACCACTAAGGCAATGGCCAGAAATAAATTAGCTAAACCAATAATTCCCAACCAGACGGCAATAAAAAAGCGATCGCTTATCCGCTTGAATTGTTGAGAAAAAAAAGTTTTAAGAATTAATGTACCTAAGAGATAACTGCTACCAGCTAATAGTAGCCAAATTAAGAGAAAATAAATCATTAGTGCCTAAATTAAATTAAAATTATGAATATTCTATCTACAGCTTACTTTGATCATGTTGGGAGATATAATATTAAGGCGATGCACCATCAAGTATAATAGTTCATCAAAATATAGTCAAATATGAAACTTTAAGAGTAACTATGCAAACAGACTACTCAGAAGAGAAAAACCTTCTATTAATAAAAATATCCCTTATGTTAATATTATTAGGGCTGGTCATAGTAGAGACACGAATTAGACTATGGCCAATTGTGACCTGGTCAGTGTACAGTACCTACGAGTCTGAATACCCTAAAGCTTGGATACAGGATAATCAAAATACCTTAGACAAATATCAAGCTTCTGTATATAGTTACCATCTAAAAGCCATAACTGAAGGGGGAAAATTTTTAGTTTTTTTTCCTGGCGATTTGTTACCTGTTGATCGGGATACAATTAATAAAAAATTAATGCAAAGTGCTTTCGATGATACTTCCTTAGATAAAGAAAAAGCGAGAGAAACTCTCATGGATATTATACAGAAACACTACCCAGAAATAAAAATTAAAACGATTGAAAAGTGGAGACTAGATTGGGATGATATTAATATTTTATCAAGTCCTCCCTTGGATAATAGAAAACCCAGTAAAGAAAAATTAGTCGGTACTTTTGAAATTCGTTAGTTTAGGGTTTAAAATGTTAAAATATTTCCAGGGAATTGACAATAAATTTAACCAATGGCTTTTAGCCCCTCAACATAATGCAGCAGGAAACTTAGGGTTATTTAGGAT
>JASJDW010000264.1 GCA_030064955.1 Crocosphaera sp. | reverse complement strand
GCCAGAGTGGGGGATAATAGCGGTTTTCAATTGGGTGTATCAATATTCTAGTTAAGTTGAGTGTGGGAAGTGTGGGAGGGGTGGGGAGTGTGGGGAGAATTTGTATTTTGATCGTTAATCTATTGATCTGAAAACTGCTCTAAGTTGGTTAAGTTGTTGTTCAAGGAACTAATAGCAGCCTATCGTAGACATCAACAACAGTAACCACAAAAAAAGAGGGGCATTTTGCCCCCCTCATTGGTGGTAAGTAAGACCAAAAAATCTTAAACTAATAGAATTAAAAGATTTGTCTGTGACCACTAAAAAAGTTGCCAATCAATTTTTAGACGATGGAACCATGAATGTTACTCTGAGTATTAATCAGAAAAAGTACGACCTTAGCATTGAACCCCGTGTAACATTACTAGATGCCCTAAGAGAAACGTTAGGATTTGTTGGTACTAAAAAGGGATGCGATCATGGACAGTGTGGGGCTTGTACTGTCTTAGTAGAGGGTCAACGAATTTACTCTTGTTTAGCCTTAGCGGTTATGCAGGAAGGAAAAGAAATTACCACTATTGAGGGGTTAGCCCAAGATAACGAACTTCATCCTGTACAACAAGCATTTATAGAGAATGATGGCTTTCAATGTGGTTATTGTACCCCTGGGCAAATTTGTGCCACTGTAGCCTTATTAGAAGAAGTAAAACAAGGAACCCCAAGTGCGGTTACACCGAACTTGGAGTCCCAACTATCCATAACCGAACTCTGTGAAGCAGAAATTAAAGAACGGTTAAGTGGTAATCTCTGTCGATGTAGTGCTTATAATGGCATTGTGGCAGCCGTACAACAGGTCATGGGACAACCCCCCCCATCGCCTTTGGCCGAGATCAGAATGAGTGAATCTGGGTTAAAAACACTAGATGAATAATTTTACTTATTGTCTCCCTGAGTCTCCCCTAGACGCAGCGAACCGCAAAATAAGCGATCCCCATGCTCAGTTTATTGCTGGAGGAACCAACCTGGTTGATCGCCTGAAAGTTTTTTTGGATCAACCCTCCCAACTGATTGATATCTCTCAACTAGACTTACGAACCATCGAGAAATTGCCCGATCAAAGCCTTCGTTTAGGGGCATTAGTCACCAATAGCGCAGTAGCCCAAAATGAAGAAATACGCCGTCATTATCCCATGTTAGCCAGAGCCATCCTGTCCGGTGCGTCTCAGCAAATTCGTAACATGGCTACAGTGGGAGGAAATCTTCTACAACGAACCCGTTGCCCCTATTATTACGATACCGCTTTTCCCTGCAATAAACGGCAACCAGCTACCGGCTGTCCCGCCATCGAAGGCATTAACCGCAACCACGCCATTTTAGGACATAGTGACCAATGTGTGGCCGTTCATCCTTCGGATATGTGTGTCGCCTTGGCTGCGTTAGATGCAGTGGTAGAAGTGGTTAGCCCCAAAGGGCAACGACAAATCCCTTTTTCAGACTTTCATCGTTTACCAGGTAATACCCCTCACAAAGACAGCAATTTAGAACCAGGAGAGTTAATTACTGCACTTATTATTCCCCATGAATCCAAAAATCAATCTGGCGTTTACTTAAAAATACGCGATCGCGCTTCCTATTCCTTTGCCTTAGTTTCCGTCGCGGCAGCCGTTAACTTACAAGGGGATAAAATAGAAGGAGTTCGCTTGGCTTTAGGGGGAGTAGCTCATAAACCTTGGCGAGCGATCGAAGCAGAGGAATTTTTGCTCGGTAAGTCGGTGGAGGATAATATCTTGAAGGAAGCAGCCCAAATTGCCCTACGAGAAGCTCAACCCTTACCCCAAAATCATTTTAAAGTAGAGTTAGCTAAAAAAGCCATTGGTCGGGCTTTAAAAGTTTCTGCCCAAGGTGGTGGAGTGGTTTGAATC
Source organism: Crocosphaera sp. (assembly GCA_030064955.1). Classification (GTDB taxonomy): domain Bacteria; phylum Cyanobacteriota; class Cyanobacteriia; order Cyanobacteriales; family Microcystaceae; genus Crocosphaera. The sequence goes on along the minus strand of JASJDW010000264.1, from coordinate 7,534 downwards.
TAATATTTATTTTATGCTTATAAAAACTGCTATGAACCGCACAGATGGACCAGCTAAAGTAACGGGAACAGCCACCTACGGGGCTGAACATCAAATTTCAGGTTTAGTTCACGGTTATCTCATTACAGCCGATATAGCCTCTGGAGAAATTTCTAGTATCAAGACTCAAGCTGCTTTAGAGTGTCCTGGGGTTATTAAAATTATTACCCACGAAAACTGCCCCAAGATTATTCAACCTAGCAATAACTTTATGGCCTCGAAAATTTACGAGGCTCGACTCCCATTATCTGATAATCAAATTCACTATGGCGGACAAATTATCGGGTTAGTGGTCGCCCAAACCTTTGAACAAGCTCGTCATGCTGCCCATTTAGTTGAAGTGGAATACCTCCCTCAACCCCCCATCATTGATGCAGAGAAAGCCCTATTTACAGAGGCTCCTCCCATGTTTGGGGAAGATATGACCTTTCAAAAAGGGGATTTTCAAACGGGGGACTCATGGGATGACATGAACCAAGCAGCAGTCACTATTACCGCCACGTATCAAACCGCCACGGAACTACACACCCCGATGGAACCTCACTCCATCATTGCTCATTGGGAAGGGGAAGATAAGTTGACCGTTTATGAACCCTCCCAGTGGGTAGTAGGAAGTCAACAAACTTATGCAGAACTGTTTGGTCTGTCTCGGGAACAGGTTCGTATTATTACTCCGTTTATCGGTGGTGGGTTTGGCTCAAAAGCCTTCCCTTGGCCCCATGCTATTCTCTGTGTAGCAATCGCTCGTGAATTTCAACAGCCCGTAAAAGTGGTTCTCAGTCGCCGTCAAATGACAGCTAATGCTGGACATCGTTCTGAAACAGAACAAACCATTAGCATTGGTGCAAAAGAGGATGGTACGTTGTTGGCCATTGACCACGTAGCGAAATCAGCTACTTCTCCAGTAGATGTTTTTACTGAACCCTGCACCGGCATTACCCCGGCGATGTACAAAGCAGACAATTTACGAACCCGACAAGAATTAGCAGTAATGAACGTCGGTACACCTACCTTTATGCGCGCACCTGGGGAAAATCCCGGTTTATGGGCTTTAGAGTCAGCTATGGATGAATTGGCCTGGTCCTTAGACATTGACCCCATAGAATTACGATTAAAAAATGAAACCCATCTACATCAACGCCAACAACTACCTTTTTCTGCTAAAGCCTTTGCTGAATGTTTAAGGGTGGGTGCAGAACAGTTTGGCTGGTTTAAAGAACCTCGTAAAGTACGTGGGATGAGCCATGAAGGGAAACAAATTGGTTGGGGGATGGCGGCTGCCACTTTTCCTGGGTTGCGAGGAATGGCTACGGTTACGGTACGATTATTAGCTGATGGTACAGCAGAAGTGTTAACCAGTGGCAATGATATGGGAACGGGATGTTATACCATTGTCGCTGGAACGGCTTCGGAAGTCTTAGCATTACCCATCGAACGGATACGGGTACAACTGGGGGATTCTTTATTGCCCAATGGAAGTATGGCTGGCGGTTCTCAAATGACGGCTACTCTAGTTCCGGCGGTTATGGCTGCTTGTCAAGAAGTTCTACAAAAGGCTCAATCTAATACTGTTTCGGAGGCGATAGAAAAACTGAAACAATCTAATCAAGAAGCGTTTGAAGCAACGGCATCTTCTAGCCCCGGGGAAGAAGGAAAACAATGGGCGTTTCAGTCTTGGGGAGCGCATTTTTGTGAGGTTAGCGTTGATGAGGAAATTGCTAGGTTACGGGTTAAGCGTTGGGTGTCGGTGATGAACGTTGGCCGTGTGATGAACCCGAAAACCGCTGCATCTCAAGTGCGAGGGGCTGTCATTATGGGTATCGGTCAAGCGTTGATGGAACAATGTGCTTTTGATTCTAATTTGGGTCTTCCTGTGGTTTATGACTTGGCTACCTATCATTATCCTTCCCATGCAGATATTCCTCGTATTGAAGTTACGTTTGTTGGAGAACCTGACTACAATTTTAATCCGGCTGGTGTGCGAGGGTTAGGAGAAATTGGTATTACTGGGGTTTCCGCAGCGATCGCTAATGCTATTTATCATGCTACTGGAAAACGAATTCGTGAGTTGCCTATTACACCGGATAAGTTGTTGTGAGAGTAACTTAACGTCATAGCAGTTCCCATACTTGTGAGGTACAAACTTTTCTAGTTTTGGGAGTTCGGGAGTTCAGGAGTTCGGAGGTTCGGGAGGGCAGGCTTCGCCCGATGCTCCCCAGCAGAAGTTGAATATTAGGTGTATCTTATGAGTCCAGGAAATGCTATATCGTTATTAAAACCTCAAAAAGCGTCAATTTGGATCGCTTTTTGAAGACATCTAAAATTCCTGTCAATTTATCCTATGAAATCTTAAAGATTATAGGCACCTTCAGTGTCTGGACTTTCCACTTTAGGTAGCCCCATACTATAATTAAGGACACGACTTTTTAGATTGTAACTAATTTCTCCTTTTTGAAGAAGACTGCGGATAAAATGTTCTAAATCTGAACCAATACGACGTAAATTATAATCGCTTAATTCTTCGCCACTAGCAGCTTCTACTAACTCATCAAACTTACGATAAACTTTCTGTAAAGCGTCTTCATCCCAGTTGAATTCGTTATCAGGATCCACATCCAAAGTAAGCATATTGTCACTTTCTACCAGTTCATTCTTGTGAACTTCGGCCGTATAGATACGAATATGACGAGTCGTCGATTTAACAAACATAGTAAACAAACAAAAATAGAGACTTATATTTAGATAGTAATGGTTTCTCTTTTAAAGAGCAATTAAAGTATGCTGAAACTGTTATAGCAGTTCCCATACTTGCGAGGTACAAACTCTTCTAGTTTTAGTAGTTAGGAGTTCAGGAGTTCGCGAGTTTAGGAGGGCAGGCTTCGCCCGATGCTCCCCAGCAGAAGTTGAATATTAGGTGTACCTCATGAGTCCAGGAAACGCTATATCAGGGGATAAGGATCTAAGTCTTTATCCCCACCGAATCCTTATTTACTTCCGGCTTTGACACATTGCTCAACTAAAGGCATAACAGCCTCAACATTTTTCCACCCTAAAATTTCCGTTACTTTTTTCTCCAGATTTTTGTAGGTGCGGAAAAATTCAGCAATTTCCTCTAAACGGTGAGGTGCAATGTCTTGAAGGGACTTTACTTCAGCATAGCGCGGATCTTCTTCAGGGACACAAAGCACTTTTTCATCGCGATCGCCCCCATCAATCATTTCTAACATACCAATGGGGCGGGCTGCAATGACACAGCCGGGGAAAGTGGGTTGATCCATGAGTACCATCCCATCTAAGGGATCGCCATCATCGGCTAAGGTATTGGGAACGAACCCATAGTCATAAGGATATTGTACTGAAGCAAATAAAACGCGATCAAGGGCAAAGGCGTTCATATCCTTGGTTTGAGTCGAGGGGAGCTATTACGCTCCGCCCCTCTCAGTTAGATCCGGACGTGCGACTTTCATCGCATCCGGCTCCCGATAATCTAGACTTTTCCAGTCTTACCCATGTGGATGTAATCGTGACAACTTTGATGGATTGCCAAAAGGTTTTGGACTGTCCAGTTATCATGATTTCCATCGATGTGATGGAGTTGGACTTTTTCATCAGACATGAATTTGAGTCCGCAATATCCGCATGATTGGTTCTGTCTTTTTAGACATTTAGAGGTGAAGTCAGTGTAGAGTTTGCTGTTTCGCTTGCTCCAGTACACCGTATCTCCGTCATAAGGGGATTTGTCTCCTTTGACGTTGACGAACCTGTTTTCTGCATAAGGAACTGCTGGGAATGCCTTTAACAGTAGTTCCCTTGTTTTATAGCGGTCAAGCTTCCTTTCCTTCCTATTAAATCTTTTGAAGGTTGCATAAGCTGTTCTCCATAGGGAGAATTTTGAGCCACTCATTTTGCAGTATTTGTGATAGTTTCGCCATCCTCTGACTAGAGGTGCTAATTTTTCTGCTTTTTCTCTAGCCCCAATATTCGAGTTTTTGACGATTTTTTTGATTTTGTTAATAAAAGTTCTGTAGTTGTCCTCTGAAGGGACGCATCTGAACTTTCCGTTGTTTTGAACTTTGAAGTTCCAACCTAGAAAATCAAATCCATCTATCGAGCGTACAAGTTTAGTTTTGCTTACTTTTGTCTTAAGTCCTCGTTCGGCAAGAAATTGTTCCACCCTTAAAAGTATAAACTCAGCGTTGTCATTTGGTTTTAGAATGAAGACCATATCATCCGCATAACGGATGCTACTGTGGATGTCTTCTATTCCGTTTAACGCTATGTTGGCTAATAGAGGACTCACCACCCCCCCTTGGGGGGTTCCTTGCTCTGGAAATTCGGGGTTTACTCCTGCCTTTAGGCATTTCCAAAGGCCAAGCTTAATCGCTTGTGGTGCTATAACCCTTTCCATGATTGCGGAGTGATTAATCCTATCGAAGCACTTTTCTATATCTAGCTCTAATATTCTCTTGTTTATTCCGTTTGCGTGTGCGCTTAGGTTAGTAAAGAGAACTTTTTGAGCGTCGTGTGCTGAGCGTCCAGGTCTAAACCCGTAGCTTTTAGCGTGAAATAGTGCTTCATGTGCTGGTTCTATGGCATATTTCACAAGGCATTGCCATGCTCTGTCTGCCATAGTGGGAACCTTGAGCGTTCTGGTTGTTCCGTCCTTTTTTGGGATTTGGACTTCTCTTAGCTTTGAATGACTCCATTTGTTAGCTGTGAGCAACCTTTTTGCTAAGGCGAACCTTTGTTTGAAGTTTAAGGATTTTTGTCCATCTACTCCTGGGGTTCTTTTTCCAGCGTTTAGCTGTGTGACTCTTCGGACTGATAATAATCTTGCTGCTGAGGATTTCAGAATAAGCTTTTGCAGGTTCCTTGCTCGTACCCTGTCATTCTCTCGAATGGCTTTAAACAGTCTTGTTTGTAATCGGAAAAGATTCCTTCGGAGTTTCTTCCAAGGGAGCTTTTGCCAAAGTTCACTGAAATTGATTTCGTGTCTAACCATGATTTACGTACTTGACCATTTTCTGATTACCTCAAGGCAGTTACGCCTTGTCCTACCCGAAATAAAGGAGTTCTGTGTCTCGTCACACTTACCTGGGTTTTCGACCTTTTCCCAAGACCTTTATTTCGTTTTTATTCGTTCCGACGGTGCGATTTCACGCCATCTTTAGGGCGAACCACTTTGCCCATTTGCCCCTCAAGGATTACAGCTATCATTTGAAGAATGCTGTGAGAGTAGCAAATCAACTCAGTCATTAGATTCAGATTGACTGGTTATACGTAGGACACTTTTCTAGGTTCTGTTTACCCGTGGATGGCTACCATAACGCCAGTGTGGTCTATCTGATTCGACCTCTGATTGCGTCCTTTCGCCAGCTTCAGCCTCCAGAATTCCGAGTCTGGTCACTGTGGCAAGGTTTAGAGTCACCTGTCCTCTCAGGGGTGGGAATTTAACTCACATCGGCTCCGTCAGTTATGTAGTTAAGAATTGTTACGAAAAACCTCTTAACTATCACCTCAGCTTATGAATTAGGCTGAGAACGAACCGCACTCAAACTCGTATTTATTCTTGCTCCCTGCGGGAATTTCAATTAAAACATTGATTAAACCAGGTTTAGGTTGAGCAGGAATGAGTGATAAGTCCACAATTTTCTCCGAATGCTTACTAATTACTGTGATTAAGGAATATGGCACTATTCTGGGTTCACAAAGTGAATTTTGTTCCCGTTTATAGCACTACTCATTATGGTTAGGACGTTACGGAGATTCCTCGTTTCCTCGGAATGACAATTAAAGATACAAAAAATGTCCTAACTAATTTTTGTACTGCTATAAGTGCCATAACCGTTCCTTCGCTGCTTATTTTACAATGAATTTTACCCAAAGTTGATAATAATCACATTTTCCCTGTGATCCATGTTATTGAAGCTAAAAAAGAAACCGAAGATAATTAGTAGAGGATTCAAAAAGCGGGTGCATACAACACCAACGGGTTATTTATTGTTTTTGACAGTAAGTAGCCCTTTTTTTTGCTAATTTTCTAGGTTGATAATAATCACATTTTTCCTAATAGCAATAAGTTGTAAATCTAGTCTTAAATAGTGTATTGTAATGGGGGCAGGATTCCCCAAAACCCCCTGAGTATCCCCTTCTAGCTAAACATTTAAGTTAAGTTAAATCTTTTTTTCTTGATAATAATCCAAGACCCAGAGTTACAGCTAAACTAAGTAAGCTAGTGGGTTCAGGAATCTCTTGAGACTTTACTTGATTTTCAAAAGCAATGGAGTTAATGTTAGAAGAAATGAAAGCATAATCGGTTCTTGGTCGGTTATCAACTGTATTATTTGGGTCAGCTATTGTGATTCTCATACTAGCCACTGAACTAGCATTTAACGCTGTAAGTCCAACAAAATCTGATAGCTCAACGGCTAAACCCGATAACTGTCGATTATCAAAGTTTAGTATCTGGTTGTCGCTGTTCCTGAAACGTTCTAAATTTTGAGTTCCCAATCGAGTCCAGTCTGGGTTACTGGGATTGGTCACTGCTCCCTCTGTAACTAAAGAAGCAACTACATTACCCCCCGCATCAAGAAGTTCCCACAAATCTGGACTCTGATTATTAGCAATATCAGCTGCAAAAAAGTCTACAGTTCCGTCATTAATGGCTGTTGGATCCAAGAAAACAACTGGGAAAAAGAACGCCTCTGGGTCTTGACGGGTAGTTTTGTTAATTCCTGTGGAGAGAGATAAGCCATTAGTTCCAGCGGTAAGATACTCTTGATCCTCAGCAAACAGCTTATCCCCAACTTCTTTATATTGGATTGGGAAAGGTGTCTCAACAGTATCGGGAGCCAAAGCAAAAAAATCTTCAGTAGAAATTTGAGTGCTTGATCCCCCCCCGCTAGGTTCAACTGTGAAGGAGAGTACATAGTTCAAAGTTGTCGGCGTAAGAGTATCAGAAGGTTCATTGAAGACCGCTTCTTCTGAGGTAATTTGGGTTACACGAAAGGTTAGAGCCAGTGCTGATGGTTGGGTAACTCCTAAAACTAAAAAAAATAAACTTCCCAAACGAATAAACTTTTTCATGGTGACCTTGACAATTTTATAACGCTTATTATTCTACCCAAATTCAAAGTTAGGGTTAAACGTTTAACTAAAAAATCGAAATTGCCGATCGCTTAATGGAACTGTAGCTAAAATCTATACTCATACCAAGTCCGTTTTAGAAAGTAGATAATCATATATTAATAATTTCTAAATCTAGTGTTAAATACTGTATTGTAACAGGGTCAGGATTCCCCAAACCCCCCTGAATATATAGCTAGTCTATTTGAATCGTGAACATACTTGTTGAGAGGAGGGAACGGGGAATAGGAAATTTTCATAACTCATTTAAACTAGCTATATTCTTATAACTAAATATTCCAGTTAAGTTAAATCTTTTTTTCTTGATAATAATCCAAGACCCAGAGTTACAGCTAAACTAAGTAAGCTA
>JASJDW010000032.1 GCA_030064955.1 Crocosphaera sp. | reverse complement strand
ATAATAACCCTGAAATTACAGGGGTTGCTGCTGTTAGCGAGGCAGAAGGGCAACAGTTAAGTTATATTGAAGGTCCTAAGTTTGCTGCAATGGTATCTAAAACGGCTGCCAGTGCCTTGATTTTGCCCCGTAACCAGGAGTTACAGCAAGAAGCTACCCATAAAGGTATTGCTTGGTTATCAACCTCAGAACCCCGTTTAACCTTCGCTTACGCCATCAAATTATTTTATACTCCTTTTCAACCCTCCCCAGGTATTCACGAAACTGCCGTCATCGATCCCAGTGCTACCCTTGGGAAAGATGTTTATATTGGCCCCCATGTCATTATTCAAAAAGGGGTAAAAATCGGTAATAATGCTTGTATTCAGGGTAATGTGGTTATTTATCCAGAAGTTACTCTTGGAGATCGCACCTTACTCCACGCTAATTGTACCATCCATGAACGCGCGCAGATTGGCAACGATTGTGTCATTCATAGCGGGGCCGTTATCGGGGCCGAAGGGTTTGGTTTTGTTCCTACCCCTGAAGGTTGGTTTAAGATGGAACAGTCTGGTTATGTCATCTTAGAAGATGGGGTAGAAATCGGTTGTAATAGTGCAATTGATCGCCCTGCGGTGGGAACCACTCGTATTGGCCGTAACACCAAGATGGATAATTTGGTGCATATTGCCCATAACTGTCAAATTGGGGAAAATTGTGTCATGGCCTCCCAAGTTGGCTTAGCTGGTGGTGTTACCTTGGGTAAACGGGTGATTTTAGCTGGACAAGTGGGTATTGCTAACCAAGCTAAAATAGGAGACGGTGCGATCGCTACCGCACAAACCGGCATTCCTAGTGATGTAGCGGCCGGAGAAATTGTTTCCAGTAGTCCGGCAGTTCCTAATAAGTTATATTTAAAAGCATCTGCTATTTATAAAAAGCTACCGGAGATGTATCAGACTTTAAAACGATTACAAAAAAAAGTAGAAGCAAAAGAAGAAGATTATTAAAAATTAGTGCTAAATTCAAGTAATCATACCCGCTCAAAAAAACTTAATTTATGAACGTTGAAACCTGTTGTCAAGCTTTACTCGAACAAATTCTCCTAGAGATAGATAAAAAGAAAACAGGCATTTGTATAGATGTTGGTGTAGGAACTTTTGCCTTCTATTGTGAGAAATTTGCTCGTTGTGGATTTCAGACCGTTGCTGTAGAGCCTCTTCCTAACGAGAAATTGCGTAAGATATGCCAAACTCATGACATTCATTTAATTGAATCTTGCCTTTCCAATACTAACGATATCCAAAACTTGTATATGGGCAAATTTGCTGGGTTGTCAAATCGTAATTTTAGCTCCTTAAACCCGAACTGGTTTGGGTCTTCAAACAATACTAAACCCGTTCCATCCATTACCTTGGCTAATTTGTTAGATCAGCTTGCAGTTCCAGAAATCTCCTGTCTTAAATTAGATATTGAAGGCTGGGAATCTGTGGTGATTAAGCAGTTGACCGAATTACCAGAATCCTTGCTGCCAAAGGTCATTATGTTTGAGTATGGAGGTGGAGCCAATCGACAGAGTCAGCAAGCTGGATGGTCATCCCAGTTCCTCAAGGCAACAAGGGATTGTCTATCTATACTCAAGAATTGTGGTTATGATTTTAGTGTGATCATTGATTTTGCCCCGGATGCAAAAGAGCTAATATTTGACTTACAAGCCTCCGATCTCAATCTTGAGAAGATTTTTCAGTCAAATTCTATTTATGGGAATATTATTTCCTGTCGTAATTTTCACCCTAAAGAAGCCGACATGAGTACAATATGTGCTTCCTACTACGATGGTTGGATCGATCGATTGACGAAAGCACTGGTACTAAATTTTTCTAATTAGATACTGATGATAGAAACAATAATGATTCGATATTCTTCAGAAGAGATAGCTCGGTTATTATTCTTCCCAATTTCATTTTTCTTAACCCTGATCAAGATCGTTAATAGAGGGGTTCGCTCTTTAATGGGACTACCCATAAAAAAGAATATAATGCTCGATCTTGAGGATCTTTGTCAGAAACACTCTTTGGAACCCCGTGGTGTCATTCATATTGGCGCCCATGAAGGTCAAGAAATTGACTTATATCAAAAGATGGGGTTTCAAACTATTTTGTTTATTGAAGCGAATCCCGTTGTTTTTGAGAGATTGCAAGAAACTGTTAGGGATATTTCTAATGCTCTAGCGGTCAATTGTGCTATCAATAACTTCAATGGAGAAACAGTTTTATATGTGACTTCATACGATCAGAGTAGTTCTCTGTTGCCATTGAAAAAAGTCAAACGAATTTATCCATTTATTGTAGAGTCTCGTCAAGTTAAAGTTCAGTCGAAGACACTGGATCAGCTACTCGAAGAACAACACCTTGAGCCATCTGATTTTAATCTGATTAATATTGATATTCAAGGGGCTGAACTTCTGGCTTTTCAAGGAGCAATCAATACGTTAAAACATATTGAAGCAATTAATACGGAAGTCAATTATCAAGAACTGTATGAAGGCTGTGCAATAATTGACCAAATTGATGATTTTTTGCACAATAAAGGCTTTAAGCGTGTGGCAACAATTACCCCATTTCACCCATCTTGGGGCGATGCTTTTTATGTCAAGGAAAAAAGAGAAAATGAGCAGAATTAAAGGATATCTAATTCTTCTTCTGGTTGATTCATTTCTTCTAACGTTTGCCATCCAGGTTGCCATAAAGAACGATCTTTAAATTGTTGTGCATTGATCCAAAAACGGACATTCTCATCACAAGATGCTACCATTTCAGCAAAGACGAATTTTCCTTGGTTTTTTCGGTTAATTACTTGAAAATGTCGCCATCCCCATGTCTTTTGTTTTGCTGTCCATTTTGAGCCTAATAAGTGAGGAAATTTTTGTTTCTTTACCATTTTTTTAGTCCCTTCAGAATCATTTTTAACAATTACTTATTATAATTAATTATATTCCTTAATCCAATCAGGTTATTTTAAGTGTATCATGACTGATGAAAAAATAACAATAGAAAATAATAAAATCCTCAACTGGTTAGGGGTTATTCTCTTAATTTATTTACTAATTGTTGCTGTTAGCTTAATTAGTTCAGGATTTAAACTAAGTGTAGGAGAAAAAGCCGAAGATTTATTCACTTTTGCTACTAATCCTTTTGCTGGTTTAATCGTAGGAATCATGGCAACCGCTTTAATTCAATCATCCAGTACAGTTACTTCTATTATAGTCAGTTTGGTAGCGGGTGGTCTACCTGTAACCATTGCGGTGCCGATGGTAATGGGATCAAATCTTGGGACAACTATTACCAATACCATCGTAAGTTTAGGCCATATTGGTAATCAAGAAGAATTTAAAAAAGCGTTTGCTGCTGCTACTATTCATGACTTTTTTAATCTTCTCGGTGTAACGATTTTTCTACCTTTAGAAATCACCACACATTTTTTAGAAAAAACTGCTTTATTTTTAGCTCAATTCTTTAAAGGAACGGAATCAACTGGTTTAGATGGATTTAATATTGTTGAGTTCATAACTGTTCCTGTTGTCAACTTAATTGAACAGATGACAGTCAATTTAGGACAACCGTTAAATGGTGTTAGTTTAATCATTATTGGAATTATACTTATTTTTATTTCTATTCTCTATATTGGTAAACTTCTCAAAAAATTAATGATAAATAAAGCAAAACTAATATTTAAGACTGCTATGGGAAAAAATCCCATTGTCAGCATTTTTTTAGGAACAGTAGTAACAATTTTAGTGCAATCTTCTTCTACCACGACGAGTTTAATGGTTCCCTTAGCAGGAATTGGTTTATTAAGTTTAGAAGAAATTTATCCCTTTATATTAGGAGCAAATATAGGAACTTGTATCACAGCCTTATTAGCAGCCACAGCTATCAGAGAAAATGCGATCGCAGCCCTAGAAATTGCCCTAGTTCATTTACTTTATAATCTTTGTGGGGTCATTATTATTTATGGAATTCCTTTCTTAAAAAATTTACCCATTTTAGGGGCTAATACATTAGCTTATATCGCCAGTGAAAAAACCTATCTAGCCTTAGTTTATCTAATCACTATTTTCTTTTTATTACCCATCATTATTTTAAACATTAGTTTTCGGATGAATCCCGTATTCTAAATTCAACCACTAATAACTGACCTCACAGGGAACATCCTAAGCTAAACATACTTCTAAAACACAATAAGGTGGTGTGTTGAGGTAACTATGGCTAATAGTGTCGAAAGAATGTCCAATACATCTGGTTTTAAACAAAAATCAGGTTCTCGTAAACATAAATCCCCTAAATACCGTACCCAAGAGACAGTAAACAATCCTTCACAAAAACAAGGGCAAAATAAGGGATTAAATCCCCTTTTTAGAGGTATCTTATGGGGAATGGCTTTTGGTTGTACTGCTGTCCTTTCAGCCACCGCAGGAGCAACCATTACCCTATTGACTCCCCTCTCAGAAAATATATTACCCCTAACCCAAAAGATTACCAACCCTTGGACAACCACCACCGAAACCCCTTCCTCTCAGACAACTTCCCCCGTCACTGATAATAGTCTCCTACAGTATCGCTTATCTCGTCCTATTAATCTTTTAGTCCTAGGAATTGATCGCGTGTTAGACTCACCTCCAGGAAGTCTAGAAGGGTTTGGAGGCCGCAGTGACACCATTTTACTCTTGCGGTTTGATCCGGCCAATAATTCCGTTAAAATGCTCTCAGTTCCCAGAGACAGTCGGGTTTATATTCCAGAGGTTGGTTATAGTAAGATCAATGACGCTAACGTTCAAGGTGGACCAGGGTTAGCTGCTAGAGTCCTTAGTAAAACCCTCAATGATGTCCCCATCGATCGCTACATTCGTGTCACCACCGATGCGTTTACTGAGTTAGTGGACTTAGCGGGAGGGGTGGAGGTGTTTGTCCCTTATGCAATGGAATATGAAGACAAAACCCAAAACCTAAAAATTGATTTACAACCAGGTAGACAAATTCTGAACGGGGAACAGGCCGAACAATTTGCCCGTTTTCGTAAAGATGCTTACGGGGATATCGGCCGAGTACAACGACAACAAATACTGCTGAAGTCCCTACGTCAACGTCTAACTAGCCCCACCATTATACCCCGTATTCCTCAAGCGATCGGTTTATTAGATAAACATATTGACACTAACCTCACCTGGGAAGAAATGCTGGCCTTGGTTAATTTTGGTCGACAACTGGAACGAGATCAAGTACAAATGGTAATGTTACCGGGTCGCTTTAGCAAAGAAGAAGAATTTGATAAGCGCAGTTATTGGGTGATGTCAAATAGAGGCCGAGATCAAGTCATGCAGCAGTATTTTGGTATTACCCCCCAATGGCAGCCTTCTCGCAATCGTTCCCCTAACCGTGTTAGAATTGCTCTACAAAATGCGACAGATGATCCAGGATTACTCAATCAAGTTAGAGAATACTTAGCTCAACAGAACATCCATAACGTCTATACTATCGCCGATGCTCCCCAACTGTTGCGAGAAACGGAAATTGTTGTCCAACGAGGGGACTTTGAAGCAGCAAATTACTTGCAAACTGCTTTAGGAATCGGTAAAGTAGACGCATCGTCTACAGGAGACTTAGACTCTCAGTTAACCCTTCGCATTGGTTTAGATGCTAAAGATTTGCTTAGAGGAGATAGTTTTCTAAAAACCCCCCAACAAAGATATTAAGTGAATCACTAATCTAATCAAAATAAACCCTTACGAATAATCATAAATAATAAAAAATTTTCCTGTGGGTATGAACAAGATTAAAACTGGTAAAAAGAAAATGGGAAAACGCCTAAACAAGTTATTGTTACAATGTCTGACCCTCATCTGTGTAATTCTGTTGGTAAGTGTTTGGATATTACTGGATACTCGTCCCGCGATCGCTCAAGACAACACGGTAAACTATACTTATAGCGAATTACAAAACCAAGACTTCTCCCATAGGGACTTACAAGGGGGTGTATTCGCAGCAGCAGATATGCGAGAAGCGAATTTTGAAGGCTCAAACCTTTCTTATGGTATTTTTACTGAAGGAATCATGTTAGGGGCGAATTTAAAAGGGACTGACTTGAGTTCATCCTTACTTGATCGCGTTACTTTAGATTTTGCCGATTTAACCAATGCGATTTTAGTAGATGCGATCGCCACCCGTACCCGTTTCTATGATGCCACTATCACAGGGGCCGATTTTACTAACGCTGTCATTGATCGCTATCAAGTCTCTTTGATGTGTGAACGGGCCGAAGGCGTTAACCCAGTGACGGGAGTTGCTACAAGAGAGAGTTTAGGGTGTCGTTAATATCAATATTAGATTTGAGTTGTTTTTCAGCTTCATTATTATGTATCAAACTGATGCCCTCAATGATCCTAAAAAAGTTCTTCCCACCATGTATGATCTCCCTAGTGAAGATCCGGAGGAACCTGGTTTGCCTGATGAGTTTCATGACTTCCAACCGCATTTACTTAGAAAGACATTTCATCCTGCGAATTATCCCTCGGATGAAGTGTTTATTGCTACGGATATGAATCTTTATTATGATGTGCGTCATACAGGTTGGTATAAGCGTCCCGACTGGTTTGCTGTGGTAGGAGTTGATCGCTTATACGAACAACAGGATATGAGGTTGAGTTATGTAGTATGGCAAGAAGGGCTTAATCCCTTTGTCGTGGTAGAATTACTATCACCAGGAACAGAAAAAGAAGACTTAGGACAAACCTTACGAAAAGCAGAAAATCCACCCACTAAATGGGAGGTTTATGAACGCATCTTGAGAGTTCCTTATTATATTGTTTTTGACCGTTATATTAATCAATTAAGGGCATTTCAGTTAACAGGAAGTCATTACACAGAATTAGAGTTGATTGAACCTCGGATCTGGATGGAGGATATTGGCTTAGGTTTGGGACTTTGGCAAGGTTCTTATGAAGGAATAGAAAGGCTATGGTTACGTTGGTATGATAGTGATAAAAATTGGATTTCTACCCCTGAAGAAATAGCTGAACAAGAAAGACTAAAAGCTGAACAAGAAAGACTAAGGGCTGATAAATTAGCACAGAAACTAATTGATATGGGGGTTGATCCACAACAGATATAAATAACCTGAGTTCGAGGAAATTAGGTTAGGGTGATGTTGGGGAGTTTCATGAACGTTGTTCCCTCCTACTCTTGTCATCCCGTCAACTACTGGAAAAATGACGGGTTTTGGACATCAAACTAATTTTGACACTCCCGTCGAAGGAGAATGGCCATCATTCCCTATTACTTGAACTCACTCAAGCCGAAAAGTAGATTACCACACTGGTAATTAATAGACAAACGAAATATTACGATTCAATCCGTTTTATTCCGTTTTGCTGCTCACTCTTGAGTCAACATTACTCATAGCTTACCAGACGATACCTCGATCACAATCTGGGAATCTTTTATGCTGATGCACTGCCCAAAACTATCTTTATATCAAGGTTCTAGCTTTAATTAGCAGTGCATCGCATTATCCGTTTATTTATACTCACCTACTTACTAGATCAAGCTATTCCCTTTTCTCTTACTCCCTTTCCACTTTGGCGTAAATCCAAAAATGAAATCTCTCAAAGTTCCATTCCCCAAATACCTTCTTTCTCTTGTATCAACAGGCTTAGTGACGACTCCCGACACTGAACGGAGTACCGTTACAGTGCGGGCTTCTCCAAATCCCGAAAGATAGAGAGAACTTCCTTTGAGATAAGATCAGTATTAGAATCAACTATTACTGGCTTACCTTTACGGCGTTTTATAGTAGGGAACTCGTCCAGCCCTACTCGTTTGATATTGATAGCTGCTGAGATATCTCTATCAATTAAAACTTGTTCAATTTCATCCCAATATTCTCTGATGCTGCAATCATTAAAAACAAATTTGTCTCGATAACAAAGTAGTTGGGATGTGTAGGAAGGATTCACTTCAATCACAGCAACTCCAGCTTTTTCAGCTATGTGGTTAAAGATTGAAAAGAACTGCCCAAAAGCAGCATCAGTCCATGATTTATTAAGCCCTGCCTTAGCACTTTGCCTGTTCGGAAGATACTTACCAGTATCATCTTGAACAGGCTTATTTTTTCGACTTAATCCTTTCAGATTAAGCTTTTCATGAAAGAAAACTTGTTTTCCTGTTCTTAATAGTTTATGCGCCGTAGAGTAAGCATGATCTTTTCTTGCTCTAGCAATTCTCTGATGCTCTCGACTTTCTCTTTTAGCTAGTTTCCTTCTGGCTTTACTTCCTTTTTTCTTATTAGCTTTACGCTTTGAAACTTTGGCTAATCTAGCCTCAGATTTACGAAAAGATTTAAGAGAAGAGAGTTTTTCTCCATCAGAAGTAGCTAGATAATCATCTTGATAGAGAACAGCATCCAACCCCATTGAATTGTCCCATGTTGGGACAATTTTATCGGGATTAAACTTAGGAATAGTAGGATCATCAAGTCTCAAATTAACATACCAACCATCAGCTTTTTTGATAAGTTGAGCTTGTTTTAAGATTGCTCCATCAGGTAAATATCGGTGCATCCTTACTTTTATTAACCCTATTTTTGGGGTTTTTAAGTAAAGATATTTCCCACCAATAGAACAAGAATGAATACTTAATCCTCCTCCTTCAAATACCATTGACCGAAATCGGTTGCCAGATTTAAAGCGAGGTTTACCCGATCTCTTGCCATTACTATCCCCTGAAACATAACGGGAAAAAGCCTTATCTACTCGCTTACAAACTTCTTGTAAGGTCAAAGAGGGAACTTCCGATAAATTTAATTTCTCTTCTGACCACTTAACAGTTATAATATCTTTTTTAAGAATAGGTAACTGTTTTTTTTGAGAGTAGTAATTGGGTCTTTCTTTTAATTCAGGAAGATAGGAAATAAGAGGACAAGAATTAATTGCACATCGATTTTGTTCCCACCATTTAAAACGCTCACCCAGTTGCCGATTAAACCAAAAACGACAGACTCTTAACCACCGATTAATGGTGATTTTCTGGTTGGTCGTTGGCAATAACCGATATTGATAGGTGGACTTCATGGGTGTAGGCTAATTATGCTACTCTGATTATAGCTACCCTTCTTAAGACTGTCAATGAATAAAGATTTTGTTTCTAGTGGTAGGTCTGTCTCTGATTTAAAAGCCCATCTTGTCTTAACTACCAAATATCGCAAAGATGTTTTTACAGGAAAAATGATTGAGCGTCTACATGAAATCATGTTTGACTTGTGTAAAAAATGGGATTGTAAGTTGATAGAATTTAATGGAGAAGCCAACCATGTTCATTTACTTTTCCAATATTATCCACAAATGGAATTGCCCAAATTTATTAATAGTATTAAGTCTGTTTCAAGTCGTAAAATTAGACAAGAATACTCAGAACATCTTAGTAAGATATATTGGAAAAAGGTTTTATGGAATGAATCTTATTTTATTGCTTCTTGTGGTGGTGTTACTATCTCAGTTCTTAAGAAATACATTGAAGGTCAAGATAAACCCCAATAGGAAGACACTGATGCGGAAATAGTTCTGCATCGTGAGGTGCCGGTGCGCGCCGTGAGATGTCCGTGATTATTTGTAAAAAGCAAGGGCATCGAACCCTTGCTTTTTACCGTCTTTCATCCCGACACTGACATTCGTACAGTGCGGGGCTTCCCGACGTTAAGCTAATTGGAGGAGTCAGCGAATCGGCTTTATCCTTTGATTTAATGAATTCAGAATGATGAAGAAGACACTTATTCTGTTTGGATTGAGCAAACTACAAAGAATGTTAATACTGGAGAACCAGATACTAATGTTATTCAGAAAACAATGGAACCTCGAACGGGACGGTCTTTAGGATGTACAGTTAGCTTAGATGCTAATGGTGACGTTATGGTTTTACGTAAATGGGAAATAAAGGATTGTTATGAAGTTTAAGAGATAGTTCAATAGTATTATTTAAGTAAGCTACCCAAAAATTAGGCGATCTCAAAAACTCTTAAACTCCTATTCAAACGGGTCAATCCGAGCGAACACTCCGCTACAAGTATCGTGCCGTTCTTCAACTCCAAAAACTGCTTTAACCATTCATATTTTGAGTTTCCGTAAGTTTCCATGGCCACAAAGGACTTAATTTCGAGAAGCTTTTCCTCGCTTTTCAGCATCCATGATTAAAGCTTCAGCCATTTCTAAAGCGGTATGTCGTAGGATTTTTTCTTGTTCTCCTAATGCTCCTTCATCACTAACCATTGAATAGATATGAGGGTTAGCCATCATTCCACTTAAAATTTGGGCGGCCAGAGAACTAAGATGTTCTGTATCTCGTTGTTTATCCATGTTTGTTGTCTCCCAATACTGCTCGGTTAAGGGGGAGAGGGGCTAGTGTTCGCGTAATTCCTATTATAACTTTTTTTGTGAGATAGCATGACCAAAAAAGCTAATCCTGACTTAGAATGTCGCGCCGATCGCCTAACGGATGCTCTTAAAACTTTACAAGATAAAATGGAACTCATCAAGCAATAAGGGGAAATTACCCCCCCTGGTTGTTTTATTCTACGATATCAAGCACGAGGAAAAGCTCAAACCTATTGGTACTATAAATTACAGGCTACTGAGAAGATTTTTCCCACAAAAACTGGTGGTTTAAGCAAATATAAACATTTAAGAACATTTGTATTTACTTTTTTTTTGTAAGAAGTTATGGTATTAATTATAGCCGTAGTCTAAATAGGTTGAATTTATTAAAAATGGCAGGTATACTTCAAAATGAATCGAAATATTATTCCCTAAGTACCGAAGGGGAATTTCATAAGGAGCAAGTAACTTCCTTTGCCGAGATTTGGGAATGTCAGCGGACTGGAGCAAAATCCCTACATGCGAAGATTCAATTTTTACCGGGTGATGTTATTTCTCCCATAGATGCTAAAGAATATGTAGAAAAACCTAATTACTTGTCAGTTCAAGTTAGCGAACAAAAGCATATTTTGCTCGATCCAGTTTTTTTGCAATATATCAATCATAGTTGCGATCCCAACACTTTTTTTGATACTACCAATATGAAGGTAATTTGTCTCAAAAAAATTAATATTGGAGAGGCGATGACATTCTTCTATCCCTCTACAGAATGGTCAATGGCACAAGGATTTAATTGTTTATGTGGCAGTGAAAAATGTCTCAGAACAATTCAAGGCGCAAAACACTTATCTTCAGAAGTTCTGAAAGAATACAAACTATCTGATCATATACAAAAAAAACTATCCTTGTAGGAAATTTTAGTAATCTAGCTGAGTTTTCTGGGACATAAGGGATTAAATCACTGTATTTAACCTCCTTAGCGAGAAAGACCCGATTGAGGGACGAAAATCGAGAGATTTCTCGCTAGGGCAGCACTTTCTGGACAAAATAAAATTTTGCAGGTAAAGTATTCATCTAGTTTCTTTAGGTTATGAATCATCAAGTTATTCAAACAGATCGGGTTGATGCTGGGATTGGACCATCTAGTCAGGCGATCGTAGCAAAGGGCACAACCATTTATGTCTCTGGGCAAGTTGCCTGGGATAACAAGACCCAAAAAATCGTATCACCAGAGGATGTAGTAGCCCAAACTCATCAGGTGATGAAAAATATAGAAGCCGTTTTGCAGGAGGCAGGTGCTAGGTTGCAAGATATCGTCCGAGCGACAATTTTTCTTGCTGACATGAATGACTACAGCAAAGTCAATGAAGCTTATGGTAACTATTTCGACCATGCGATCGCTCCAGCCCGAGTCTGCGTTGAAGTTTCCCGATTATGGGAGGATGTCAAGATAGAAATTGATTGTATTGCTGTGTTGCCTGAAACCTAGAAACCTAAATTAGTTTTTTTTGACCGAGAAAAGCTGAGGACGCAAGCCCCTATTTTCTAAATATAAGTAGATCACAAACATCCTAGTTGAGACGGCAGGGGAGCAGGGAGACCGGAGCAGTGGAGAAAGAAAATAGGAGAAAAAACAGAAATGAACAAGCCTAAGTGAAAATTTTGGCTTCTATAACCTCTTAAGTTTTTATTAACTCCAAAAAGCTTTCAAATAATCTCCCTTTCTCCCTGCTCTGGAGCTCCCATGCAGCCTAAAATGAGGGTTTTAGGCTTAACCGAGCAGTATTGGATCACCAACTATTTTTGAGCGCACCCCGCCTTTAGGCAACCGCCTAGGGAACGCACGAGGGGAGCTTTGCGCTGCTTGTGCTTTACTCTAAGCATCCCCTTTTGCAGAAAAATTATATCGGGTTACGTTTATTAATCAGAGAAATAGCCCTAGTGACGCTTTCGGGGAAGATAACCACTAACCCCCCTTTCTCTACTTTATCTAAGCCATATTCAATGGCTTCTGTTTCATCCAAAATTGCTTCATAGTCTGCTTGAGACTTTTCTTGTAAAATCCCTTTAATAATTAAATCCGCAGCTCCACCGAGATCGCGTCCCCGTTTATCATCATCTTCTTTGACAATAATACGATCAAATACCCTGGCTGCAATTTGACCTAAGAGAATTAAATCTTCATCACGGCGATCGCCGGGTCCTCCAACCACCCCTAACCGTTGTCCTTGCCAATTTTTAACAAACTCCCCTACCGCTTCGTAACCGGCTGGGTTATGGGCATAATCAACTAAAGCATGATACTCCCCTAAATTAAAGAGATTCATTCGTCCGGGGGTTTGTTGGGCTGAGGCTGTAAAGGTTCTCACCCCTTGTCTAATCTCTTCGATATCCACCCCTTGAGAAAAGGCGGCTACACAAGCAGCTAAAGCATTAGCAATCATAAATGGGGCCATTCCTCCCATCGTCATCGGCACATTGACTGCTTTTTCAATTCTCAGGGTAAATTGTCCTTCGAGAATAGAAAGATAACCATTTTCATAAACAGCAGCTAAGCCGTCTCGTCGTAAATGGTTTTGGATAATTTCGTTATCAGGGTTCATGGAAAAATAAGCTACTTTTCCCTTGACTTGTTCAGCCATGGCTGCAACCAGCGGATCATCGGCATTAAGCACCGCATGACCATCGGCGTGTACCACTTCAGCAATGACTCCTTTTACCCTGGCCATCTGTTCGATGGTGTTAATATCCCCTAACCCCAAGTGATCAGCGGCCACGTTTAAGACAATACCCACATCACAATTATCAAAGGCTAAGCCCGATCGCAGTATGCCACCCCTCGCACTTTCTAACACAGCGACTTCTACGGTGGGATCTTTCAAGATCATGGCTGCACTAAACGGTCCTGTGTTATCTCCTTTTTCTACTAAATACTCCCCAATATAAACCCCATCTGTGCTGGTATAACCCACCACTTTACCGGTTTGACGATAGATATGGGCGGTTAGGCGGGTGGTGGTTGTCTTCCCATTGGTGCCTGTAATGGCGATAATCGGCACACGACTGGGGGTATCGGGGGGAAAGAGCATATCCATCACTGGGGCGGCCACATTCCTCGATAACCCTTGAGAGGGGGCGACGTGCATCCGAAACCCTGGGGCTGCATTCACTTCTACAATCACCCCATCGACTTCTCGCAGGGGTTTAGTAATGTCAGGTGTTACCACATCAATCCCCATTATGTCAAGGTCAATAATTTTTGCTACCCGTTCAGCCATCCAAAGGTTTTCTGGGTGGATCTCGTCGGTCCGATCAATGGCGATCCCGCCGGTACTGAGGTTAGCGGTTGCTCGTAAATAGGCGATTTCCCCTTCATGTAAAACCGTTTCTAGGCGTAATCCTTGTTTTTCGAGGATAGCTAAGGAAGTTTTATCTATTTTAATCTTGGTTAAAACGTTATCGTGTCCTTCTCCCCGTCTGGGATCTTCGTTGGTTATTTCAATGAGTTCTTCAATGGTGTGTTTATTATCCCCGACCACATGAGCCGGAACTCGTTCGGCCACGGCTACTAATTTCCCGTTAATCACTAATAAACGGTGATCGCTGCCTTTATAAAATCGTTCTACAATAATTGTGCGGGTTTTTGATTCTTTGCTGGCGATATCGTAGGCGCCTTCTGCTTCTTCCCAACTGTTAATATCGATGGTGATCCCGCGACCATGATTACCGTCGAGAGGTTTAATAACGATGGGATAACCCCCCACATCAGCGATCGCACTTTCTAGTTCTTCAAAAAATTGGATGGTGGTTCCTCTGGGAACAGGAACCCCTGCATCTTGGAGGATGGTTTTCGTCCCTTCTTTGTCACAGGCCAATTCTACGGCTAATATACCGGAATAGTTGCTTAAGGTAGCTTGAATGCGCTTCTGGTGTACTCCATAGCCTAACTGCACCATAGCTCTTGCACTGAGGGGCATCCAAGGAATATTTCTCGCTTCCGCTTCAGTGACAAGGGTTTGGGTAGATGGGCCCAAAGAAGCATTGGCTTGTAAATCTCGTAAATCGCTGAGATCCTGCTCTAATTCTTTGAGGGGATAGGTTCTTGTATCTACAATGGACTGACATAGACGCACCGCTGCCCTTCCTGCATACCGGCCTGCTTGTTCATCTAAATATTCAAAAACGACGTTATAAACCCCTGGTGTAGCCGTTTCTCTCGTGCGACCAAACCCTACAGGCATTTTGGTTAATTCTTGTAATTCTAGGGCAACGTGTTCTACAATATGCCCCATATAAGTGCCTTTTTTGACTCGTTCTAGGAAACCCCCTCGATGTCCAGGGGAACAATAATGCTCTACCAAACTGGGCAGTACCTCAACTAAGCCTTCGTAAAAGCCAGGTATTTCGTTTGAGGGTTTATCTGCAAGATCCTCCAAGTCGAGGCGCATAACAATCAGTTTCTTGCGCCTAATACTCCAATAGTTGGGGCCACGTAGGGTCAGGGTTTTTAATATTTTCATACTCGCCGTTTCTTGAGATTCGCACTTGGAAGGACACAGAAGCCATATCCTAATGATCTTGTCGGTTCATTAGGGTGAATATCCGTTCAGGGTGAACAGTTTTTTATTTTTTTTTACTGTATCGGGTTCCTGATTTTAGCAATACACTGATGTTGATGGAGATGATAGCAGTCCCCATGGGACAAGATGTTCAGTCTTAGGTGATGGAGACTTAAAGGGTCTGTGGCTGAGATTTCTGCTTGATTGGTGTAGGTCATTTCTCGACCATCAATGATAGTAACGGTTCCTTTACCAACGATACGAATCAGACCATCTCGTTCAAACAGGGCGCAAGTATCTTCATCAATTCCAATGCCTAGTCTTTCGGGATGGGTTGATAAGGCACTTAACAAACGGGACATCCGGTTGCGGTTATGGAAGTGTTGATCCACAATAATTTCAGGAATGATGCCCAGTCCCATGGCCATATCCACTAAAGCGCGGTTGGGAGATTCTCCACTACTGCCACCGGCAATCATGTGATGTCCCATAACAGCGGCCCCAGCACTGGTTCCCCCGAGGGAGATTTCACCGAGTTGTACCCGTTGACGTATCCGTTCCATTAAGGGGGTATCGGCCAGCAGTCCACATAGTCGTAGTTGATCCCCTCCTGTCATGAACACCCCTGTACATTCTTCAATGTATTGTTTAAAGTAGGGATCATTTCCTTGGTCGCGATCGCGGATGTCTAGGACTTTGACATATTTGGCTCCCATTTCTTCAAAGATACTTTGGTACCTTTCCCCGATTAAAACCGGTTCTCTTGAAGCGGAGGGAATAATTCCTATGGTAGCATTGGTGCCACCTGAGCGAAACCAAAAGGTGTGCAGAATTTCTTTACCATGCACTTTGTCTTCTGCGCCACCAATGACTAAAATGGCGGTGGTTGTGGGTTGGGACATGGGGCTTGGTTGGGATTGAGTCTCTAATTGCAACATAATCTTGTCTTTTTAGCCAAAGAAAGTTCGGTACGGTTGGTTAGTTAGTCATAATAGGGATAAGATCATAATATGCCAACTTCAAGCCTTGGTACTTACTCAATTCTTGGCCCCGTTTCTCTAATCTATTCTAAGCTACCCTAGCCTCGGAACAGTAAAATTAATATTATTTTTGGAACTTTATTGGAATCCGTTGTGAATATTGAGGTCATTACTTTATTTCCTGATTTTTTTACCTCTGGCTTACAGTCTGGCTTATTAGGCAAGGCGTTAGCTAATGCGATCGCTACGGTTAATCTGGTGAACCCCCGTGATTTTGCTCTGGATAAGCATCATCGGGTGGATGATATTCCCTATGGGGGTGGTGTGGGGATGGTACTCAAACCAGAACCGATTTTTGCAGCAGTTAATTCTATTTCTCGTCTCCCTCCTTCACAAGTTATTTTATTAACTCCTCAAGGTTCACCGCTAACTCAAGATACGTTACAAGATTTAGCCACTAATTATCAACAATTGATCTTAATTTGTGGTCATTATGAAGGGGTCGATGAGCGGATTCGCTATTTAGCAGATCGAGAAATTTCTTTAGGAGATTTTATCTTAACTTGTGGAGAAATTCCTGCTTTAGCTTTAATTAATGGGGTGGTTCGTTTGTTACCTGGAACAGTGGGTAAAGTAGAATCTTTAAAAGCAGAAAGTTTTGAAGATGGTTTACTTGATTATCCTCAATATACTCGTCCTGCGGTGTTTCAAGATTGGGAAGTTCCTGACGTTTTACGCTCTGGTAATCATCAATTAATTGCTCAATGGCGACGTAATGAACAGATAAAAAGAACTCAAGAACGTCGTCGGGATCTTTGGGAAAAATGGGTTGAACGGGGGAGTCAGGAGGCAGAAGGCAGGAGGCAGGAGAATTAATTTAAGTGTCAGGTATTAAATTAATTCTTAATTCTACATTCTTGATTCTACATTCTTAATTTTTTATGGTTTCTCGTCGCACTCTTTTTAAAGTTTTCGGGATTGGTGCTTTAGGTGGTTTAATAACTTATTCTCGGTTTAAAAAGCCATCTCCTTCTTTTTATCAACAAGATAGTTTAAGTTTACCATTAATTTTAACTAAGCCTAAATCAGTGGTGGTTATTGGCGCAGGTTTGGCTGGTTTAGCTTGTGCTTATGAGTTGAGTCAACGAGGTTTTGAAGTCACTTTATTGGAAAAATCTTCCAATTTAGGGGGAAAAATTGCAAGTTGGACTATTAATGTTGGTTCAAATAGTTTCAAAATGGAACATGGTTTTCATGGTTTTTTTCCTCAATATTATAATCTCAATAAAATTGTTTCAGAATTGAACATTGAAAATAATTTCCGTTCTTTGGGATTTTATTCTGTTCTCTTTGCTGACGAAAAATACAATTATAAACCTGAAAATTTTTATCCTAGTCATTCTGCTTTTCCTTGGAATATTATTGATCTTGCTGTTTGGTCAGATAATCGTTTACAGTGGGGAATTAATATTAGTAAGTTATCCCATTGGCAAGTCTTTAAAGAAATTACTGGGTTTAAAATTCCTAATAGTTTTGAACGGTTAGATCATTTATCAGTTATTGACTGGTCTAAAATTGGTTTTCCTCAAGGACTTTATGATTTATATTTTCTACCTTTTGCTAGATCAACCCTCAATGCACCAGATATTTTAAGTGCAGGAGAATTATTACAATTTTTTCATTTCTATTTCTTTGGCAACCCTGAAGGGTTAGCGTTTAATGGAACAAAAGATGATATGGGAACCAGTTTAGTTAATCCGATTATTACTGCAATTGAAAATAATCGAGGAAAAATTATAACAGAAGCACACATTAGTAAGATTATTTGTGAGTCAAATAAGATCATATCTCTCAATTATCAACAAGGCAATGAAGGAACAAATACTCCCTTTAAAGTTGAAAAAAATAGATTCTTAAGTCAGAAAAATGAGACATATTATGGATCAGGCGATCGCTTATTTTTAGAAACAGAACAACAAGTCATCGGTTTACGCTGTACTCATCAAGGTTGTACCGTTAAAAAACAAGAAAATGGAACATTTTTATGTCCCTGTCATGGTGCAGTCTATGACAAAAATGGCAAGGTAGTAAAAGGACCAGCAGAAAAAGATTTATCCCATTACAAAACTGTAGAAAAAGATGATACATCTGTTAACTTAATCAGTGATAAAGCTTCAGAAAATACCAACTCTCAAACCTTAGCAGCAGATTATTATGTCATCGCTACCGATGTCCCTGGAATACAGCATTTATGGAGTAAAATAGAAGGAGAAAATAGTGAGATTTTAACGCAAAAAATTGAACAATTAGCTGTTGCTGATCCTTTTGCAGTTGCTAGATTTTGGTTTGATCAAGATTTTGACTGGGAATATAGTAATTTTACTTCTCTTTCCGGTTACAAACTCACTGATAGTATTACTCTCTATCATCGCATTCAAACCCAGTTTATTGAATGGGCAAAAAAAACAGGGGGAAGCGTAGTAGAATTACACGCTTATTGCTACAAAGAAAAAGACTTTCCTACCCAAGAAAATCTCTTACAAACCTTTGAACAAGAATTGTATGAAATTGTCCCTCAACTATCACAAGCTAATGTATTACATCGAGAATTAGTCAATCAAAAGAACTTTTCTGGTTATCCCCCTAATAGTTATGAAAATCGTCCAGAAACTAGCACCGAAATAGATAACTTGTTTTTAGCCGGAGACTGGGTTAAAATGCCTTTTCCCTGTGGTTTAATGGAAAGAGCGGTTAGTAGTGGTTTATTGGCTGCTAATGCTCTTTTAGAAAAAGAAGGTTTACAAAGACGGATATTATTAACGGTCAATCAAGGGATAAAATTGATTTAGTTCTTAATATAGCAGTACAAAAATAAGCGACGGACATTTTTTTGTATCTTTAATTGTCATTCCGAGGAAACGAGGAATCTTCCTAACCTCCTAACCATAATGAGTAATGCTATATATTTATAGGTTAAAGTGTATTATATTTGTATTTTAAATATGGAATTTTTTGGACGATCAGTAAAAAAAGAGTAGCAGTTTATACAAAATGAACTTAAAACGGTTCAATACTACCACAGAATTATTGATAAAGATTATTATTAAGCAACGAGATAATGGGCTTGACAGACCATACTACTTTTTTGTATCATTTTAAATAGTGTTAGGGTAAGTTGGAGATTCTATATTCAAAAATAAAAAGATCACTAATTTCCAGTAATAGTAGGGTGGGCAATTATTATAAAAGTTATTAAATTGACTTTAAGTAATTAATATTGCCCACCTGATGCTGTTTTTAAAAGACGAACAGTTTTTTGAACTTTGCCAGAAATGGTAAGGTGAGCAAATCAGAAACCCCTATCAATTAACCATCAACTAGCAAACTTTGCCCACCCTACAATTAAAATATCAATAAATTTCATTAGAATATACACTAAACTCCGAACTCCGAACTCCGAACTCCGAACTCCGAACTCCGAACATGAATACTGTCAGTTTACCTGCTATTCTCCAGTTAAATATTGATTTAACAGATGAACAATTTTTTGAACTTTGTCAAAAAAATGGTGAGTTAAGATTTGAACGTAGTGCAGAAGGGGACTTAATTATTATGCCACCAACGGGTAGCGAAACCAGCGACAGAAATGCTGAGTTAACCTATCAGTTACGCGCTTGGAGTCGGCAAAATGAGCTAGGAAAGTCCTTTGACTCTTCTGGTGGGTTTAGACTACCTAATGGGGCGCAACGTTCCCCAGATGCGTCTTGGGTGACAATGGAAAGATGGAATAAATTAACACAACAGGAAAAGGAAAGATTTGCTCCTTTATGTCCTGATTTCGTGGTGGAATTAATGTCTCCTAATGATTATTTAGAAAAGACACAAGAAAAAATGAAAGAATATAGAGAAAATGGTGCTAGGTTAGGATGGTTAATTAACCGTCAACAGCAACAAGTTGAAATTTATCGTCCAAATAAAGAAGTTAAAGTTTTACAATCTCCAAAAACATTATCAGGTGAGGATATTTTACCAGGTTTTGTTTTAGATTTACTTCCTATTTGGTAATAGTATCTGAACTAAATTTTAAGTTATAATATAGTTTAACTACCTGGACAAAAATAAACGTTAGAGTTGAGATGAGGCAGGGGTAAGAAGTAAGGTTAAAACTTGATTTATTAGGGGGTTTAGCTAAGATGTTTGGTTGGATAGTGAGTCCATAGTTAAATACTTCATTAATATAAAACTTCTGTGGGATAGCATCGGAACAGACTGAGGAATTTCTGTGCTGTTGCGCCGTAGCGTAGCGAGGAATTTCTGACTTCAAACTTCTGACTTCATGAAGGGACTCTATACATTCTCTCTTCTATGGCTTCCCAAGTTTCGTTAGTGATAAGCTCAGCAGCATCTTTACATTGTAACATCAGATTATAAATATAAAAATAGTTTTGATCAAGTTTTTTTAATTTTTTTCCAGATAAATTAAGCACATTTAACGTAAGACCAAAAGTATTTAACCAAGTTTTTAAAAGCTGTTTAGCAAATTTTTGATGTACTTCTATACTTTGATTTTTATTCGGAATTGTTATTTTCATTACTTGTAAATTTTCTCTTAATTGTGTTAAATTTATACCAGAAAAATAGGGGGATTCCTTTTCCATTTCATCAATATATTGGATAAAGTATTCGATGGCGTAGAGGTTTGTATAGGCTCTTCTCGATTTGTCTCTGGGTCTCCTGGCTATTCTAGCGTTAATATTGGCGTAAGCGTTGATGTTAGCGAGAGCGTTGACATTAACACTAGCATAAACTTGAGCGTTAGCAAGGAGGTTAGTTTTGGCGAGGGCGTTAACAAGAGCATTAGCATTTGCATTGGCGTACTCTTTATCATTGAGATAAGCTTTATCATTAATATTTGCGTAGGCTTGGGCATAAGTTTGAGCATAGGCATTAGCATAAGCATTGGTGATCGCAACTACTCTTTTAGCGACAGGTGTCAACTTAGCAGGAGAGGTTTTCGTTTTCGTTTCAGCCCAGTCTAATAGTTGAAGAAAACGATGATTATTAGAGAGAGATTTTAAGTAAGATATGGCTTGATTTTCCATATATAACAGTAACTGAGTTGCTCCTGTGTTTCCTTCCATCAACCCTGCAATTAAAATAAATATTTCTTTCCATCTCTTGTCAGTTATATAGTCATTAACCGTTTTTTTAATCAAGTGATTATCTACAATATATTTAGCAGTTAAATACTCTTGTAAAGTTAAATGAGAAAAGGAATAAATATTGTCTAATCTTTCTACTAAAATACCTTGTTGAATAGCAATAGCATTAAGCACTGATTCTCCATCTAAGTCTTTAGGTGCATTCAAATTTCTTGATAAAAAAAGTTTGATTTTATTAACTAATTCTTCAGTTTTAAAAAAAAGTTGATCTTTGATAAAACCTTCATAAGCGATTTCTGAAAGTAACATGACTTCTAATTTGGTTGTAAAATCTTTATAGATAGGATCGCGTTCCAATTTTTTTTCGGCTGACCATTCTTCTAAGAGTATTTCTAATGCCCTTTTATATAACTCGCTCCTATTTTTAGGTAAGGTTTGAGATTTATCATAAACTAAACAAATAAACGTTAATAATAAAGGAGTTTTTGCTAATTCTTTTGCCCCTATATTATCTGCTAAAGCTTGTAAACATTTTTTTGCTGTTTCTGCTCTTTGATTAGTTTCAGAGTTAAACCAATTATTAATAAAATCTTGGATTTGAGTATCATCAAATTCAGCAATAATGACATCATTAAATTGTTTAAATTGTTGTTTATAAGCAGCAGTACGACAAGAAATAATAAAGCGATTTTTATCATTATTTGTAATTAAGTTTCTAGCTTCTTTGACTACTTTTTCAACATTCTTATTAGAAACTTCATCTAACCCATCTAATAAAAGAAGAAATTTACCTTGTTGTAAACCTTGATTAATAAATTTATCAACATGAGGAAAGTTACAGTTTTTAAATATTTCTTTTATGGTAGCCAATAAGTCAATATCTTGTAAATTATTAAATTGTTTGAGTTCAACAAAAATAGGAATACATGGATGCTCTAGATTTCCTTTAATAGAGTCTAATCCAACTTTTCTTAATAACGTAGATTTTCCCGATCCTGGTGCGCCTAAAACGGTTAACCATTGATATTGATCAGCCACTTCTATTCCTGTTAGTTTTTCATCTTCTCTTTCACTGGAAAATCCTTCTTTTCTTTTAAAGATGTCCTGAATTCCATTATGAGAACTCAACTGTTTAACTACATCTTCAGGTAATACTTTAACTGTTGTGTAAATATCTTCTAACTTAGTGTGTTGACGCATACGTAAAACTTTAAGCTGACCATAACTTTTATAATAGTTACTGATATATTGTTTCGCTGCTTGAAAGACTTTATCTTTATTTCCTGGAACAATCTCTAAAATTAAATTACTTAAATATTCAACATCTTTTGAATCAATAGGAATGGGTTTAATACGAATAATTTGGTCGAAGGTTGCTGATTTTACTCCTGATAAAGACAAAGATTTAATTATTTCTGCTGCTGTTCCTTCAACTACCAAAAAACGACTTGCTTTCTCTCCATGAATCGTTAAATCTAAGTTATTTAATGCTGCAATGGTTTGTCCGACGGTTCCCATTTCCAACTGTTCTTTTCGTTGTTCAATTAATGCTTGACGATATTCCACACGGGAAGCAAACTGAGAGGGTTTTAAGGGTTCAGCATCAGATAAATTACTATTATCATCATTCAACACCATCACCACTTGTAATATTTCATCACTTAGTGAATCATCTAATATTCGTTGTAAAGTGAGATCAGCTTTTGCTCTTTGTTCAGCAGTAAGGTGCATAATATTAATAGATTAAATGAGTATAGAATAACTGTAGAAGTTGATAATATTAATGATTGTTCTTGTAAGGTGGGCAAAATTTTCTACACTATGAATAGTTGATATAAATATTTGATTTACCCACCCTACAAAGTGAAAGCTAAGATAAATTTCCTACTTGAATTAATCCTACCCCTTGACGTTCTTTCGGTTGTTGCAAAACTTCACATCTGTTTAATAATTCCTCCTTAAGATCAAACACCGTTAAATCAGGATACTTCTCCAATAATAAAGCAGCCACCCCAGACACGATAGGAGTCGCCATAGAGGTCCCATTCCAAGCTTCATACCCTCCTTGTACCACCGAGGAATAAACCCCCTCTCCTGGGGCAACTAAATGGGGTATGTTGTACATGGTATTCTCAACGTTCAAAGTCGCACTGCTGCTGAAACTAGCGACTTTTCCTCTTTTGTTACTGGCACCCACCGAAAGAACACTTCTGTAGTTTCCTGGACTACAAGTGAAATTGGCTCCGTCATTTCCTGATGCACACACCGGAAGGACTCCCACCGCTAACATATCTCTGATCACCTCCTCCATCTCAGAGAAAAAACCGTCTAATCCAGCAGATACATTGACAATTTGGATTTCTGGGTTATTAGCTGCCCATTCCAAAGCGATAATAAAGTTAGCTAATGTTCCCCGCCCTTTTGGTGTCATTAACCCATTAATTAGTGTAGCATCAGGGGCAACTCCGATGCGTGTTCCACAAATTAACCCTGCAACGTGGGTTCCATGTCCCTCTGTATCTAAAGAATTAGCTAATTGTTTCACCTGTCCTTGTAATATATCAAATTCCACTGCTTTGCTAATTTTTCCTCGTAATGCAGGATGAGAACTATCAATCCCTGTATCTAAAACAGCGATCGTGATATTTTTACCGGTCACTTCGCACGGTAAGCTATATTTAATCGCTTTTAAATGCCATAAATCATCATTAGTTAAATCATTTTCATTTTTAAAACTTTTGGTCACTTTATCCGGTTTAATGAGGTCAATCGGTTGGTCTTTTAAAATAGAAAATTCAGGTAATTGTTGTTGTGTATTTTTTGCTTCTTCCTCTGACATTTCTATTATGATTGTTCCCGTAACTCCCAGTTTTTCAGGAATTTTGAGAATTTGGACATTTTCTTTTCCTTTAATATCTTCAGTCCATTGAATTAGGGTTTTATAGCTTGCATCTTCCTGATAAACTGCTTGAACTTCTTGGGTTTGCTGACGACGACTTTCTAGAGTAAATTTACGAGAAACTAAACTTAAAGATTGGCTGACAAGATTTGCTTTAGGACGAATAATATAAATAGGCATAACGAAGTTGATTTTTAAGTTATGTTGTTAAATTTTACGTTAAAATAGGAGTATGAATACTGAAAATATTGATTCACTTCACAAAACTTATGACTGTGTTAGAAAAATTACAAAATAAACTAGAAGCGTATAAACCCATACTTCTAGAAAAATACAACATCAATCAATTAGGAATTTTTGGATTAGTTAGTAATTCTCATGATAATCAAGAATTAAATATCTTAATTGATTATATTGAAGCACCTAGTTTACTAGATTTAGTTGAATTAGAAGATTGGTTAACGGAAAAACTGAAAATCACTGTTCATATTTTTACTAAAAATGGACTAAAAGGACAAAGAAGAAAAAGAATTTTATCAGAAGTATCTTATATATGACAAAACGGGAATTGACTGAATATCTTAACGATATATTAATGGCAATTAATCAAATTCAAAAACTGACTGAGCAAAAAAAAATTGAAAGCTTTAAAAATAACTCAGTAAACTTTTCAGCGATTATTCAAAGTTTAGTTATTATTGGAGAAGCAGTTAAAAATGTGCCTAATGATGTCCGAGACAGTTATCCTCATGTTCCCTGGAAAGCAATAGCAGGAATGCGAGATAAGTTAGTTCATGAATATTGGGCAATTGATGAACAAGTTGTCTGGAAAGTTATTAGCAAAAATATCCCACAGCTTAAAACAGATATCTTTCAAATTATAAAAGATATTTCAAGAGAATAATGTTAAAATCAATTACATATTCAATCACGATAACAACAATAAAATAAATTATGACCATTAAAGCGTTTGTTACAGGAGGAACCGGATTTATTGGTGCAAACTTAGTAAGACTCTTATTAAAAGAAGGCTATGAAGTTCGCGCTTTAGTTCGTCCCCAAAGTAATTTAGAAAACCTCAAAAACTTAGATATTGAAATCGTCAAAGGAGATCTCAATGATATTAATTTAAGTGAAAAAATTAGAGGTTGTCATATTTTATTTCATGTTGCAGCCCATTACTCCTTATATCAAGCGGATAGAGATCAATTATATGAGAGTAATGTATTAGGAACTCGTTCCATTTTAAAGGCAGCTAAACAAGCCAATGTAGAACGTATTGTTTACACCAGTTCTGTTGCTGCTATTGGTGTTGGACAACATGGAGAAATCGTCAATGAAAGCCATCAAAGTCCCGTCAATAAATTAGTAGGACATTACAAAAAATCGAAATATTGGGCAGAACAAGAAGCAAAAAAAGCGATTGCAAATGGACAAGATATTGTCATTGTTAACCCAAGTACCCCCATTGGACCATTAGATATTAAACCCACTCCCACAGGAGAGATTATTTTACGTTTTTTACGCCGTCAAATGCCAGCTTATGTCGATACCGGATTAAATATTATTGATGTACGAGACGTAGCGCAAGGTCATCTGTTAGCATTAGAAAAAGGGGAGACAGGGGAACGCTATATTTTAGGTAACAAAAACCTAAGTTTAAAAGCCTTATTAGAGGAATTATCCCTACTAACAGGGTTAAAAGCCCCCCAACAAACCTTACCCCTTTGGCTACCCTTAACAGTCGCTTGGGTAGAAGAAACATTATTATCTCCCTTGGGCAAAAAACCCTCAA
>JASJDW010000263.1 GCA_030064955.1 Crocosphaera sp. | reverse complement strand
CTAGGATATCGGAGTTCATCGTCTGCTTTTAGAATAACTTGGCTAACTACACTCATGATGATATTAACAACAATCTTATATCATACTGTAGTTTATCTTGAAAACGAGGACAAAATACAGGGATATGATCAAACTGTTATGAGTTTGTATTAAGAGTCAACTGGAGATTCATTATAATCCCCTCCTGACCCATATTTCCAGGCATCTAACCAACGATGATAATAATATTGTTGTTGTGGGGATAAGTTATCTGTGATAGGTTTTACCCATTTTCCAACAGGATATAACCCACTATAGACAGCTAAATTGAAGTAGTGTACTGTCCAATCTAATAGAGGTTGCATACCCACTTGAGGTAAAATAGGTAACACTAACTTAGGGTTAACTAAAGGTAAAGTTTTCATTAAGGCAGGAAACTGGATCACATCTTGTAAAAAAGGTTTTAAAACTTCATCTCCCAATTGATCCATAACTTGAAAAACACCACTCATTAAGTTGTTAATTTGGTTAGGAGAAACCTTTTGATTTATCCCAACACTCATGGTTTTTTGAAATAACCAAGTTACGGAAATATTGGGTTGATAAGGTTGCAATAAAGATAAAGAATTTTTATCTAAAACATCAACTTTTAATGCTTCATCTATCCCTAAACTTAATCGTTTCAAATGACGAACCATCGATCCAAACCCACCAAAACTAACAGGAGATTGACCACCAGCACTATCTCCAATGGGTAAAATTCTATCCCAAGGCATTTTTAAAGGACTATTTTTATAAGCAGGAAAAAATCCAAATAAAAACCGTTTAAAGTCTAATTGTTCTAATTCTATATTTTGGTATTCTGGTAGTAATCTTAGATATTCTTCCATAAAAAATTCTAAACTAAAACGATCAGGATGAGCATCAACATAAGTAAATAAATAAGTTGTTCTTCCGTCCCTTGCTGGAAACGCTTCCCAAAAGTATTGACACTGGTTCAAAATGGGTGTGAATGAAGCAATTAAATCTCCCGTATCGTTATTAGTATAACCTTTGGCACAGCTACCAACTACAAGACAAATTCCATCGGGTTTATTTCCATTTCTTGCTTGTCGAACAATAGGAGAAAAGTGTCCCATTCCATCCATCAGTAAGCGAGATTTTAAGACAGTATCACCTGCATTGACTGACACCCCATCATTATAAATAATTCCTGAATTAAATGGGGTATTTTCTAATAACCTTCCCCCTGCTTCTAAAAATTTCTGCTTAAGGGTTTCCAGTAAAAAAACAGGATCAACGCCAATATTTAAAACATCTTCAACCCATAATTCATATCCCTTATGAAAACTCACTCTTCCTGGATTATATTCCGTTGCGATCGCTTGTTCTAATTCTTTGGGAGATAATAAATCAAGTTCCACGAAGGTATCCAGTTCTTGACGGGAAATATTCCATTCTTGTTCTCTTCCTCTTAATTTTCCTTTTTCAATTAAAATAATACTGTATCCTTGTTTTTGTAGGGTTGTAGCGATTAAAATTCCTAGGGTTCCTCCAGCAATAATAATATCTGCATCAAACTCATTTAACGATTCATTGCTTTCAGTAACAACCGTTGAAGTTGTTAGCTGGTTATTTCGCAAATCTTGCCAAAGACTGTCAGCAAATTTTAATCCTTTACGAGTCTTTTCTGGTAAATAGGAAAGATTAGAGATTGGGGTCATAAAAGATTTAACTTGATATAGCTATATAAATATTATTTTTACTATAACGTTAACTAAAATATTTTTCAAGGTAAGCTGTAATTTGTTGGTGAATTTGTTCGATGCTATCTTTCCCATCTATTTTTAGTATTTCTCCATCATAAGATTGAAAAATTTGCTGATAATTATCTTTTACTTGTTGTAATTTTTCTTCAGTTTCATAAATCTCTTTACAGAGAGAATTTTCAAGACGAGATAAAGCAATATCTAGGGGAATATCTAAATAAATAACTAAATCAGGGTTAGGAAAGCATTTATTTAATCCATAGACAAAGTTAAATTCTTCTTGATTATTACAATTATAAGCCAAGGATGAAAAATAGTAACGAGTGGCAATTACATGATAACGATCCTGTTTAATTAATTTATAAACTCCATCCACTTCATTATATAAATGATAATGTCTATCCGCAGCAAATAAATAGGCCATTTGTTGGTCAAATTTTGTTTTATCTTTCATCACAAAAACTTGATTTTGCATGGCTTTTCTGATTAACTGACCAATTACTCCTTCTGTGGGTTCAGAACTAATAATTGCTGAGTTACCTTGATTAATCAAATACTGCTTTAATCGTTCTGCTTGGGTAGTTTTTCCCGCTTTATCAATTCCTTCTAAAACAATAAATAAAGATTCCATTATTTTAAAACTCTAAAATGACTTTATTCTAATGTATAAAAAACAAACACTCTTCTACCAATCTAAAGATGTTTGTATGTTGTAATTTGGCTTAAAACTATTTAATTAATACTAAAATCATACCCACTAAAGAACCAATTAATAAAATTAAACTACTTAACGAACCAATTGCAAAACCAATCATTCTTTTTTCAGCAGCTTGATAATATCCCACAGCATATAAAATGCGGCCAATTATCCAAAAACCTCCAATGACTGATCCCCAAATTGAGTCAATATAGAAACAGAATAACCATAATAAAGGTAAAAAGAAAATCATCTGTTCTAAGGTATTTTGTTGAACTCTTAAAGCTCTTTCAAAATTAGGATCACCGGTGGTAGCAGGGGGTTTAACTTGATACTTTCCTCTTACACGGCCAACATTAATGGTAATAAGAAAATACACGAATAATGCGATAACTGTAACTAAGCTAGGATAGATTTCAATCATGTTCTAGTCATTCACTAATTTGCTAATATATTAACATATTTTTTGATTTATCATCCGCTAAAAAATAAAAAGAGGACTTATATTAACTAATCAATGTAAAGATTTTGGCAGATCCTATAAAAAATGTTAAAATAGTGTATTATATTTAGGTTAAATTATGAAAAAACGAGTTACGCTTACTTTCCCCAAGCGGACAGTACAAACGCCATTAACCTATCGTTTAGCTAAAGATTTTAACATTGCTTCTAATATTATCAGGGCGCAGGTTGCCCCTAATCAAGTGGGTAAATTAGTGTTAGAATTATTAGGAGATATTGATGCCATTGAAGCAGCGATTGAATGGATGCAAGCGCAAGATATTGATGTATCTTTAGCCAGTCGTGAAATTAGTATCAATGAGCAACAATGTGTGGACTGTGGGTTATGTACAGGGGTATGTCCTACTGAAGCGTTAATGCTTGATTCAAATACATTTAAGTTAACCTTTAGACGTTCACTTTGTGTCGTATGTGAACAGTGTATTCCTGCTTGTCCCGTACAAGCTATTTCTACTTCTTTCTAACTAATAATTGATAAAAAAGTTAACAAATTAACTCTTTTAAAGGGAGAAAATAGAAAAAAGTTAAACATTAAAATCAGGTAAATCCGTATTGGATAGCCAAAATTGCGACTTGAGTGCGATCACGTAATTCTAATTGGCTGAGAATACTGGTTATATGGGCTTTAACTGTCCTTTCTGAAATATATAATTCACGAGCAATTTCTTTGTTGCTTGCTCCTTTAGCAATTAATGCTAGAACTTCTTTTTCTCTGGGGCTAAGTTTTTGTAAAGCAGAAGGTAATGCTGCGTTGGTATTTTCTGATGTTACTTTAGGTTGAGTTAAAAACTTTTGAAATAAACCTGGTCCTAAGTGAGTATACCCTTTAGTAGCTGCTCGAATCGCATCGGAAATTTCTTCGATAGGTGTATCTTTTAGTAAGTAACCTTGTGCGCCAAACTTCATCGCTTGAGTAACATATTCATCATCATCAAAGGTACTTAATACCAAAACTGAAACGTTACTAAACTGTTGAGTTAGCTTTTTTGTGGCTGCAACACCATCCATCACAGGCATTCTGACATCCATCAAAATTAAATCTGGTTGTTGGGAGGTGTTCCTTAATTCTTCAAACAATGCGATCGCCCGTTTACCGTTTTCTGCTTCCCCTACTATCTGAAAATCTGTTTGAGATTCCAATAAACTTTTTAATCCTTGACGGATAATTTTTTGGTCGTCTACTAACAAAATACGAATCATAATCAAAAATTAAATATTTGAGTGTAAAGTAGAGCGAAATAAAGGAATAATCACAGTAATTTTGCACCCTTTGCTTAGCATACTCTCTATTTTAAATTCTCCTCCCAAAGCATTAGTTCTCTCTCGCATTCCTTGAATCCCAAATCCAGTGGTATTTTCTTGCGGATCAAAGCCTATTCCATTGTCAGTCATCGTTAATCGCAAATGTTGACCGATTATTTGGAGAGAGAGATTAACTTCAGTTGCCTCAGAGTATTTCAGCATATTAGTTAATGCCTCCTGTACGATTCGATAAACTGCCGTTGTAGTCTCCCGCGAAATCGTTTTTGGAAGATTACTTTGATAATTAAATGTAATTTCAGTGCGATATTCACAATCTTTGATGAGATCAGCAATGGCTACACTCAGTAATTTGCCCTGTAAGGGATCTAAACGCAGAGTAGATACAGATTGGCGTACTTCTTTGAGTGCATTAGACGTTAATTGTTTGGCTTCTAATAAAAAATCTTTAGTACGTTTAAAATCAGAATGTAAATACATCAAAGCATTAGCTAATTGAATATTTTGAGCCGTTAAAGAATGTCCTAAAGAATCGTGAATTTCGCGGGCAATACGATTGCGTTCTTGTAACATTGCTCGATCTTCAATGAGTAAAGCATATTCTCTTAATTGCTGATTAACTTTTCTTAATTTTAACTGGGATAAATATTCTGATTTTAAAGCATTAACTAATAAAAATACAAATAAAGAAATCAAACAAAAGAAAAAACTAATATTGGTTGCCATTAGGGTAATTAAAAATTTTAGTTGTTCTTCATTAGATTGAATTTGAGCAATGATTTCTGGCTCAATTCTTGGAGGGAGAATTGCTGATAATTGCTGAATATTATTACTATTAATATGTTTAAAGACTGTGAAATACAAAGAAGTAAAAAACCAGCCGAGAGAAACGATGGCTACCAAGAGAGAACCAATTAAATTGAAACTCAAGCATCCTCTGATTACCATAATCAATAGTAGCGGTGGAAACAAACGGACGGTTGCATTACTCATTAATACAATGACACCAATTAAAATAAATTCTAATCCTAGATAACCATAACTAGACCAATTATTTCCTTGTGGATACCACAAACCCATAATCAAAAAAACAATTATACAAAGCATTGATAGAGGGAAAAAATTAGTATTAATTTCGGGAAAAACAGGTGGAAATTTAAAAAAAATTGGATGGACATTTTTTACTATTAGAAACTCCATTGTCATACTTAAAGCAAATAAAATCCATTCTAGATAAAGTAATAATCGTAAAGGATTGGCTTTGAGTCGATTAGAAAAAATCATCATCATGTTAAACATTAATTGTTAATTGTTTATTTGTTTTTAATTACTATTTCCTACAGTCTATTCATGATTTAGTAAATATGGTAATCCTAAACAATGAATTATTTCTACGTACTGTAGTCCAATTTTGATGGTTAAAGGATTATGTACTTTAGTCCAATCGAATACTGGACATTAGATCGAAGCGATTAAATTGATAAAAGCGTAGGATGAAATGGTCAGCTTGATTTTTCGTTATATAACACCAATATTAAACTAATAGGTTAATTTATCATGCAATATACAGATTCCCCACCCAAATCTGTCAACCCTTTGGTAAAAAAACTCCCTTTACTAATGATAGGTTTGGCTTTAATTCTAGGTGGAATAACAGTTTATAGACTGCGACCAGTAAATAAGGCTCAAACAGAAGTAACTATTCAACCAATGCCAGAAATTACAACAGTAACGGCATTGGGGAGATTAGAACCCAGTGGAGAAATTATCCAAATATCCGTATCTTCTAGTGCAGAAGGAAATCGGATTGAAGAACTTTTAATCAAAGAAGGAGATGAACTCCAAAAAGGTCAAACCATTGCCATCTTAGATAGTCGTGATCGCCTAAAGGCTGCTTTGAATCAAGCCAAAGAACAGGTAAGCGTTGCTCAGGCAAACTTGGCACAAGTAAAAGCAGGGGCAAAAACGGGAGAAATTAAAGCCCAAGAAGCTGCGATCGCTCGCATCGAAGCTGAAAGAAGTAACGATATTACCGCGCAAACAGCAACAGTAGCACGGATTGAAGCAGAAGTAAACAACGCTCAAGTCGAATATCAACGCTACGAACAACTCTATCAAGAAGGAGCAATCTCTGCATCTGAGAAAGATAGTAAATACTTAACTTTAGCCACTGCAAAGGAGCAACTCGCCGAAGCCAAAGCCAATTTAAACCGCATCAAATCTGCCCAAGAAGAACAAATTGCAGAAGCCAAAGCCACCTTAGATAGAATCGCTGAAGTTCGTCCTGTGGATGTAGCCGTTGCTGAAGCTGAAGTCAGAGAAGCCCAAGCAGCAGTCAAAACTGCCCAAGCCGACCTTGATCGCGCGTATATCAGATCGCCCCAAGCAGGTACGGTCATTAAAATTTTAACTCATCCTGGAGAAGTCGTATCCAGCGATGAAGGAATTGCCAGAATCGGACAGATCGACCAGATGTGTGCAGTAGCAGAAGTCTATGAAAGCGATATCCAAAAAGTTACCATAGGACAACCGGCAATCGTTACCAGTAGTGCCATTTCAGAAAAATTAACAGGAATAGTTGAAAACATTGGTTTAGAAATAGAACGCCAAAACGTCATCAACACCGATCCCACAGCCAATATCGATGCCAGAATCGTTGAAGTCGAAGTCAAACTCGATGAGGAGTCTACTAAACAAGTGGTGGGATTAACTAACTTGCAGGTCAACGTACAGATAGATGTTTCTGAGTAACCCCTAACCACTAACAAAAAATGTTTCAGACTTTAAAAAACCGTACCCCTTTGGGTTGGTTACAACTCAAACACGACAAGATGAAAATGCTGACCGCCTTAGCAGGAATCGCCTTTGCTGACATTCTAATGTTTATGCAGTTGGGATTTAAAGATGCTTTATTTACTACCAATACTCAGTATCCGCGAGCGATCGCCGGCGACATTATTCTCCTCAGTACCCAAGCGACCAACTTTAACAAGTTATTCACCTTCCCACGACGGCGACTTTATCAGGCAATGGATGTACCTGGAGTAGCATTAGCAGAACCTGTCTATCTTGGTTCTCTTGATTGGCGCAATCCTCAAACCAGAGAAAAAACCTCAATGATGATTATCGGTTTCGATCCAGAACGACCTGCATTTAATATACCTGATGTTGATCATCAGCTACATAAAGTAAAAATGCCCAATACGGTACTATTTGATCGCGCTTCTAGAGGAAAGTATGGAGAGGTCATTAGTCAAATCGAACAAGGTAAAACCATAACCACAGAAAGCGATCGCACTACCCTAACCATTGCTGGTTTATTTGAGGTAGGGGCATCTTTTGCTGATGATGGGGCGTTAATTACCAGCGATGATAATTTTTTGCGTTTATTTCCCAAAAAAGCGCAAGGAACAGTTAGTCTGGGCATTATTCATCTCGAATCGGGGCAAGATCCTGTTCAAGCAAGGCTTTACTTAAATACTTATCTTCCTGATGATGTACAAGCTTATACCCATGAAGAATATGTTGAGAAAGAAGTCACTTATCTCCAAAATCGTTCCCCCATTGGCTTTGTGTTTACATTGGGAACAACGATGGGTTTTATTGTAGGTATTGTGATTGTTTATCAGGTACTTTCTACCGATGTAAACGACCATATGGCAGAATACGCCACTTTTAAAGCGATGGGATACAAAAATTCCTATTTCTTGTTTGTCGTGTTTGAAGAAGCGATCATTCTGTCGATTACAGGCTTTTTTCCCAGTGTGATCCTAGCAATGGGACTGTACCAAGTGACCGCAGCAGCGACAGCCTTGCCCATTGTGTTACCTGTTTCCAGAGCTATTTTTGTCCTAATTTTAACGATAATTATGTGCGGTATTTCAGGGGCGATCGCCACTCGTAAGTTACAATCAGCCGATCCTGCGGATATATTTTAGACAAACTTTTACTAAAAGCTAATTATGAACAATAAACAATTATTACGACAACCAGTTATTAATATCAAAAACTTAAACCATTTTTTTGGTCAAGGAGAACTCCGCAAACAAGTATTATTCAATATCAATCTAAAAATTGATCGCGGTGAAATTGTCTTAATGACTGGCCCTTCTGGTTCGGGTAAAACTACTTTATTAACCCTGATAAGTGGCTTGCGATCGCCCCAATCGGGAAGTTGCAAAATACTGGGGAAAGAACTGTGTGGGGCGAGTTCTGCTGAATTGGTAAAAGCTAGGCGCAATAACGGCTATATCTTTCAAGCACATAATTTACACTTTAGCCTTACAGCCCGACAAAATGTGCAAATGGGTTTGGAGGTACAGGGTAAATATTCCCGAAAAGAAATGCGCGATCGTGCTACTGCTATGTTAAAAGAAGTTGGTTTGGGCGATCGAGTTGACTATTATCCCGATAAGTTGTCGGGTGGACAAAAACAACGAGTGGCGATCGCCCGTGCTTTAGTCTCTCATCCTGCCATCATTCTCGCTGATGAACCAACAGCAGCGTTAGACAGTAAATCGGGGCGAGATGTGGTTAACATTATGCAAAAACTAGCCAGGGAACAGGGTAGCACAATCTTATTAGTTACTCATGATGACCGCATTCTCGACATTGCTGATCGCATCATTCATATGGAAGATGGTAATTTAGTCAATAATTCAATGACGCAGAAAGCTGCCTGAAAATTTACAAATTCTTCATCAAGCTTAGAAATATCCGAATAGTCTATGTCTGAATCTGATTAAGAGAATTTATAGATGAGTACTTCTACCAACATTTTCTTAAACAATAAAAGTAATTTCTAAATTCCATTCTACTTTTGAGGTTTGTTCAATATAAATCTGACGAATAAATTCTCGAAAGTAAAATCGTCTTTCTGCTTCTGATAAATCTTCCCAAAATCTCGGTAAGGATACAGCTTCTGCAATATTTTTTAGGTTTTCTGGGGGTAGTTGTTCCAGTTGAGAACGTAATTGACTGATTTCTATGTTTAAATTATAGCGTCTTAGTTGGGCTGTTTGTTCATCAAGAATTG
>JASJDW010000262.1 GCA_030064955.1 Crocosphaera sp. | reverse complement strand
CATATTCAAATGGGGCGTGTCATTAATCAGAATTTTCGTACAATAATTAATGACTTTGTTTCCG
The DNA here is from genome assembly GCA_030064955.1 of Crocosphaera sp. GTDB lineage: Bacteria > Cyanobacteriota > Cyanobacteriia > Cyanobacteriales > Microcystaceae > Crocosphaera. The sequence continues at coordinate 9,215 of JASJDW010000262.1, read as the reverse complement.
GGTTTTGGCTACCATAGAAAAATAGGATTAACAACAGAATCAGAGGTTAATTATGTTTGGAAGACAACCTAAAGAACAACAATCTCCAGAAAATATTGAGATTCCTGATATTATGTTTCCTTCGGAATCTGAATTAGAAGAGACTTCGGAAGATGATACAGAATTAAGCCAAGTTAGCAAAGCAAAATCAGTACCAGTTATTAAAGAAAATCCTGAAGTTGTTACTATTGTTGAGAAAATTAGTGGTATTGTCTCTCCCTATTTTATAGTAGTTGTAGGACTCATTTTATCTGATGATAACTTCTTTTTAGGACTTCTCCTAATTGCTGTTGGTATCCTCTCTTTATTAAAAATTTCTTTAATGGATATTGTTGGATTTTTTCTTGAAATTAAAGAGGGATTAACGTCAGACGACTGATGATTATTTGTCGTCTTTCATCCTTCAGGAAAAATTGCACCCCTTTCTAATAAGTTAGCCTTTATTTCTGGGGTCATTCCTTCATTATTGCCAAATTGAGATCCCTTAACTAAAGCCCCACTTAAATTGGTCTGACTTAGGTTAACGTCTTGTAAATTTGCCCCTCTTAAATCAGCCCCAATTAAGTTAGCTAAAGCCAAACTACTGCGATAAAAATCGGCTTGGTGTAGGTTAGCATTGCCTAAGTAAGCCCCACTGAGATCAGCGCCGCTAAATCTAGCATAGTTTAACACAGCTTCACTTAAATCAGCATCAGTTAAATTTGCCCCCCGAAAATTACTATGAATTAAATTAGCGCCACTTAACTCAATCCCACTGAGTTCCGTTGCTAAAAAATTGCCCCCTGCTAGGTCAATTTGGGGGTCTAATTCTGCAATTTTAGCTAATTCTAATAAATTGTTAGTTTTAACATCATAAATGCTATCGATTAACTGATGTAATTCAGCCAAGTGTTCAGGTTTAATGTTCGTGGTTGGACTATCGATTTTTTTCGCTTCTCCTGATAAATTAGAGACTAATTTAATAAAAGAAATTTCAGGGGAAAGTCTTTCTTTCCATAAAAATTGAGCCAGTTTTCGTTCTAAAATACTATGTTTATTGGGATGGATATCATGTCGCCATAATCCTGTTACATCGGTAATAGAAACATCGGCTAGACTGACTGTATAAGAAAGAATAACCGTAACGGATTTCTGGGTAGCTTGAATGGTTGCTAATGGGGATAAATGGTCAATCTTGACAGCAGCTTGTCCTGTTTGGGCAATTAAATGCCAGACGATGCTATTATCATAAGATTCTATTAATTTAAAAGGAAGATTCCCATTTAACTTCGGTTCAATAACCTTCCCATTTTCTACCATTAAGTTAAGCTTACCCCCTTTGATGCCAAACTTGATTTGACCGTTGAGTAAGGATTTTTCCTGTTCATTAAAGCGACAATTTAGGTCTAGGGTAAACTCTCCCTGAGACGTTGTTGATGATTGAGGGGTTACTTGCAGAAAAACACACTGCGGATAAGGATTATAAGCGGTGTGGAGATGGAGAGATGGGTAGGATTCTGACATGGTTGAATAATAATCAATTCCTACTTAAAATCATAGCATTAAACATAACCGCAACCCTGATTAATTATTAATTGTTAACCATTTTTTATTTATAGTCTTTTCCAATAAACTTGATTATTTTCTTGATCCCAGTTCCATCGTAATAAATGGGCAGGTTGTCCTGAAGAAATTCCTGGTAAATTAATCGCTTTTCTGGGGGATTCTGTGGCTAAAGCAATAGCATTTCCCAGGGGACACAATTGCCATTTAACTAAATTTTTGACTCCTACTAATAAAGGCAATGTTGTTCCTGCTAAAATCCCGTTAGCTAGTCTTGCGGTTCCTTTTTTAACTTCAATTTGTCGATCATCCCAAGGATAAACCCCATCCCCTAAACCAATGGGGGCTAACGCATCACTTACTAAGAAAATTCCTCTTTCATAAAGACTACCTCTAAGTAATAATTCAATCATGGTTGGACAGACATGATTTCCATCAGCAATTAAGCCACAATACACATCAGAATTGATCATTGCTTCCCCTAATAATCCAGGTTGGCGATGATGTAAAGGAGGCATAGCATTAAACGCATGAGTGACCATTGAAGCTCCCATTTCAAAGGCTTTTTTAGCCTGTTTTGCGTTAGCTTGAGAATGACCTAAACTAGCAATAATTCCCCGTGAAGATAGATAGGGAATCACCTCATCAGTAATATCTAATTCTGGGGCTAAGGTAATAATTTTAACAATGGATTCATAGCCATCTAGTAACCATTCCATCGCTTCAACAGATGGGGTTAATAGATATTGTGCAGGATGGGCTCCTTTTTTTTCATGGTTGAGAAATGGTCCTTCTAAATGGACTCCTAAGACTTTAGCTGTGTCAATTTCTTCCTCTTTTTGAATTTTTATAAATCTTTCAAGAATCGATAGCGATCGCTGTATATTTTCCACTGAAGTGGTTACTAAAGTCGGCAAAAATCCATCAATCCCTTCTTGCCATAAATAGTCGCAGATTTGGTGTAATTTGGGCAAGTGTTTTTCTTGGATTTCTGGAAAAGCTAACCCCAAACCCCCGTTAATTTGTAAATCAACTCCTCCCAAAGAAATCCAGTCCCCTTGGACATCATATATTTTATCCCCTGTCTGAGTCGAATTAATTGTCCCCATTGAGCGGATATCCTCAATCAATCCTTGCTCATTAATCAAGATTTTTTGCTGCTCTTGATATCCGTGTAATTTAGCATTGATAATTGCAATATTTTTTAACATTTTGCACTCGAAATAATGGTTATTTTTCTTGACAATTGAGTAAAATTATGAAAAAATATTTTGAATAATAGAAACATAGACTTTACTCCCCAAAAGTTTAGATTTCCATTATTAAATAATTTCTATTGAAATGATACCATAAAATAGCAGTTTATTCTACTCTTTAATCTTCATGACCTCCTCTTCTCCTCTCATCGGTATCATCATGGGTAGTGACTCGGACTTGCCCACCATGGAGAAAGCGATCGCTGTTTGTCAAAGGTTTGAAGTGGGGTGGGAAGTAGCCATTGTTTCAGCCCATCGTACCCCCGAAAGGATGGTTAACTACGCTCAAACCGCCCATAAACGGGGTTTAAAGGTGATTATTGCGGGCGCAGGGGGAGCAGCCCATCTTCCTGGAATGGTTGCTTCTTTGACCCCTCTACCAGTGATTGGGGTTCCGGTTCCGACTCGTCACCTACAAGGGGTAGATTCTCTCTACTCCATTGTACAGATGCCTAGAGGTATTCCCGTAGCTACTGTAGCCATTGGTAATGCTCAAAATGCGGGACTCTTAGCGGTTCAAATGTTAGCTTCCCATGATGAAATTTTACTGAAGAAAGTCCAAAACTATCGACAAGAATTAGAACAGATGGTGTTAGATAAACAAGAAAACCTAGACAAACTAGGTTATGAAGCTTATTTACAGCAAATGAAACCTTGATAATAAAGCTCTTCATCACTCTAAGCAACATTTAATTACATTATTCAAGAATGTCAAACTTATCTAAACCCGATCCCATTTATCTAGAAATCTTCAAAAATCTCTATCAATTTATTGCCGAACAAATGGGGATTACCCTACAAAATACAGCATCTTCAGTTAATATCAAAGAACGTCTAGATTTTTCCTGTGCAATTTTTGATCAACAAGGATTATTAGTGGCTAATGCACCTCATATTCCCGTCCATTTGGGTAGCATGAGTGAAAGCGTAAAAAGTCTCATTCAAGATACAAGAAATAGGTTACACCCTGGAGATGTTTATCTATCCAATAATCCTTATAATGGGGGAACTCATTTACCTGATGTAACGGCTATAACCCCTGTATTTGATGATAAGCATCAACACATTTTATTTTACGTTGCATCTAGAGGACATCAAGCAGATATTGGGGGAATTACTCCTGGTTCCATGCCACCTCATTCTACTTCAATTGTAGAAGAAGGAATCTTATTTGATAACTTTTTATTGGTTGAAAAGGGACAATTTAGAGAACAAAAATTAAGAGATATTTTAGCCAATAATCCTTATCCTGCACGAAACCCTGACCAAAATATTGCTGATTTTCAGGCACAAATTGCTGCTAATGAGAAGGGAGTTCAAGAACTACAAAAAATGGTCAGTCAATATGGCTTAGAAATGGTACAAGCTTATATGAAGTTTGTGCAAGACAACGCAGAAGAATGTGTCAGAAAAGCCATTGATGTATTAACAGATGGGGAATTTAGTTATAGGATGGATCAAGGGGCAGTGATCACGGTTAAAGTTACAATTGATCGGAAAAATCGTAGGGCAACGATTGATTTTACTGGGACATCTGAACAACTGAATAGCAATTTTAATGCCCCAAAAGCCGTTACTCAAGCTGCCGTTTTATATGTCTTTCGTACCTTAGTTAATGATAATATTCCCTTGAATGCGGGTTGTCTAAAACCTCTGCATTTAATCATTCCTGAAAGAAGTATGTTGAACCCTCAATATCCAGCTGCGGTGGTAGCAGGAAATGTGGAAACCTCTCAAGTTATTGTTGATACTTTATATGGTGCATTAGGGGTGTTAGCAGCTTCCCAAGGAACCATGAATAACTTTACCTTTGGCAATGAAACGTATCAATATTATGAGACAATTTGTGGGGGATCTGGTGCCGGTATTAACTTTAATGGAACTGATGCAGTGCATAGTCACATGACTAACTCTCGTCTAACGGATCCTGAAGTTTTAGAATTTCGTTATCCTGTGTTAGTAGAGGAATTTAAAATTCGGGAAAATAGTGGGGGAAAAGGTCAATATTCAGGAGGAAATGGTGTTATGAGAAACATTAAATTTCTAGAACCCATGACTGCTAATATTTTATCTCAACACCGAGTTATTTCTCCCTTTGGTTTAGCAGGGGGAGAAGCAGGAAAAGTAGGTAAAAATTGGGTTAAACGTAAGAATGGAACAGAAGAAATATTAAACAGTACCGCAACAGTAGAAATGGAACCTGGGGATAATTTTATTATTGAAACCCCTGGAGGTGGAGGGTTTGGAGAAGAATAATAGACTAAAAGTAGATTTGATAACTGTCTTCTCTTGTTACTAACTGTCTTTTAATCACCTGCTACAAAAAATATCATTTTCCAACTATCTCCTCTCTTCTGAAAATTAGCACGATAATCTATAGGACTTCTAACATATTTTCCGTAAACATAACCTTCTATCCCTGTTTGTGTTTTAATTTTAACCCAAAGATATGTTTCTCCATTAATTGTTGTACTGGGTAAATTATCTTCAAACATAGAAGTTACTATATCATACGATAAAGAACCTATAATCTCTCCTTGTAATGAGGGTTTTTTTCTAATTCTTACATCAGTTCCTGTGATGATTAATTGTGAATAAGAATCAGTAATTTTTCTTGATAAGAAAGTATAGGGGGCTATAAAAGAATTCAGATTATTTTCTTCAAATTTTCCCCCTAATTCTAGGGTGTCTTTCAAGGTTTTCCAGATTTTTGATTGTTGCGGTTGTTGATCTAATTCCCAATATTTTATAAAATCTTCTATCCCATGATAACCCCCAAAAGAAACTTTTATATTATCATCAATATGCTTAACTAAAAATCCTAAATTTTTCTGTTCCAATGCTATTAATAATTCTTGACGAAATTGTAAAAAGTCTGGATTTTTAGCTGCCTCATCTACTGGAAATACTTTATTTTCATTGTTATTAATAGTCTGAGAAACTAACTTATCTATATTAGCATCAGCTTGATTTTCCCCAGAATAAACAAAAATAATTAACCATAACAAGAAGATACATCCACAATAAATTAAACTTTTAAGCATAGTTAGTATTGATGATTGATTACTTTTCATTATACTGTGTACAATTAAATTAAAAACAATTGACATAATTCTATAGTCTTGATTTGTAAGGTTTCTAGGGGATTATGACCCCGTTTTAACCGAGTTTCTAGATCAAGTAAAATAGGGAGAGTTTTTAATAAACTTTTACCTGAAATTCTTTGTAATTCTTTGCGTAGAAAATAAAGCCGATTTGGGTTAGGAATATCAGCAGCTTTGGCAATTAGTTTATTATCTGTTTCTCCTGCTTCTATTTTTAATTTAATGATTGTCCAAGTACGAAATTGACCGACTAAAGTGGCAACAATTCTTAAAGCAGGTTCATTTCTTGATAATAATTCATCAATTAATTGTAAAGCTTCTCCTTGATTTCCTTGGCGAATGGCTTGAGCTAATTGTAAACTATTTTGGGCATTGGCATTGACTAAAGTGGCAATAATTGTCTCATCTAAGGGTTTATTTTCTTCTTGTCCATAAAGTTGCAATTTTTCCAGTTCGTTCCATAATTGTCGGCTATTATTACCCACCGATTCAGCTAATAATTCCACTGCATTAGGTGTTAATTTGACACCAATTTCTTGTGCAACTTGTTTCACTTTATTGATTAATTCATCAGTTTTCCAGGGAGGAATAGGAGAATACTCTCGAACCTCTGCATATTGTTCGATTAATTTAGTCGATTTTAAGCGTTTATCAGGTTTTTTGCTAGTAGTAAACAATAAATGAGAACTATCAGGAATAGCAGGTAGAATGCGCTGTAATTGTGTTAGGATATCATCAGAACACTGTTGGCAGATAGAACTATCTACTACCCAAACTAATCTTCCTCCCATGCCAAATACAGGAGTCATCGCCTGATTTAATGCGTCAATGGTACTATTGGGGTCTTCTCCTGCAATTTGATGATAATTAAACTGTATCCAGTTGGGATCGAGAATACTCTCCTTTAAACGTTCCACAGTTTGGGCGATCGCAAAGTCATCTTCCCCCCAAAAGAAATAAATTCCCATGCTTAAAGTCAATAAATCTTTATAAAAAAATTACACAAAATCAGGCAAAATAAAAAGATAAGTATAGTGAGAGAATGAGAGGCCATTAACTTGGACGAAACCTATCAAATTTATGTCAATCGGGTAGCTTCCCTTACTTTACCCACCACTTATCAAACTCAACTTAAGAATATCCAAAAATCTCCTAAATTTCAACAGAGACAACCTGTATCTTTTCCTGGTTATACTGTCCTAACGCCTCCCTACCAAGATGATCCTATCAATGAATCCTTCTATCATCAGTTAACCCTAACGCAACAACAATTAATCGAAAAAATTGAAACCAATTTTTTAATTCCTGTTCCCCCAGAAAGTTTTCATTTTACCCTTGCTGACTTAATTTGGGAAGATAGCTATCGTAATGCAGCCAAAGCCGATCAAGACTTTGATCGTAAACTCAAAAAAGCCATTTCTGACAGTTTCCAAACTTACGAAAAGCTGGACTTAGAAAAAGGTCAGAGTCAGTGGGAAATATTAGGACTCTTAGTCTTTCCTCGTGCGTTAGTGGTGGGATTAGTTCCTTGCAATGAATTATCTTATGATAAGATTTTTCAATTAAGGCGTAGTATTTATCAAAATCAAGAATTAATTGGCTTAGGAGTCGAACAACAATATCATTTTACAGCACATATTACTTTAGGGTATTTTGATGAAATTCCTGATGATTTGGATAAAAGCAATTTAGAATCTGTGATTTTATCTTTTAATGATCAATGGATAGAAAAAGAACCACAAATTTTGACGATTGAAGAAGTAGAACTAAGAAAGTTTGAAAATATGACGCAATTTTTATCGGAGCAAAGTAATCCTAAAGTAATAATTTGACAGTGAGAAAAATAGCATTTTTGATTATTCTCTATTGTTTATATAGTAGTTCCCATACTTGTGAGGTATAAACTCTTCTAGTTTTAGAAGTTCCTAAACGAAGTTCCGGCTAAGGGCGAACAGGAGGGCAGGCTTCGCCCGATGCTCCCCAGCAGAAGTAGAATATTAAGTGTACCTCATGAGTCCAGGAAATGCTATAGAAAATAAGTTATGAACAGGGTTTGCAAGATATAAAGGATGATTATGACAAAATTACTTATGAAGGTATGATGTGCAAATTTTGCAAACAGAAGTAGAGTTATACTTGCGATGATTAAAAATGTTGTTACTCGTTCCAATTATCGTATTTTAGGGCAGATTGGCCAAGGACAATTTGCTCAGGTTTATTTTGCCGTTTCTCGTCAGACAGGAGAATTTTTTGCCCTTAAAAGTTTAGCAAAAGGATTTCCTACGAATCGTTTTTTGCGGGAATTTTCTTGTTTAGTTAGTTTACATCATCCAAATATTGTTGCTTGTCACGGCATGGAATATCATGGTAAAGGGCGTTATTTAGTGATGGAATATTGTGAGGGTGGAACCCTCCGGCATTTAATGAATAACTCCGCTGAATTAAGTTTAGAATTGCGTCTTGATTTAATTATTGATATTCTAGCAGGATTAGAAGCTGCTCATCAACATAATATTATTCATTGTGATATTAAACCAGAGAATATTTTATTGAGTTTAACTGAAGATAAATGGATAGGAAAAGTAACAGATTTTGGTATTGCTAAAACGGTTCAACAAAGTAATAACAGTCAACTAGAAAGTGGTTACACTGGTTCCCCTGCTTATATGGCACCTGAGCGATTTTATGGCAAATATTCCTATTCTTGTGATCTTTATTCTGTAGGGATTATTCTCTATGAATTACTCACAGGAGAAAGACCCTTTTCTGGACTTCCTCAAGATTTATTGTTAGCTCATCTTAACGAAAGAGTTAATATTCCTGATACAGTTCCAATTTTGTTGAAAAATATTATTATTAAAGCCTTAGAAAAGTTGCCTAAAAGACGATTTTTATCAGCAAGAGAAATGTTAAATGCTGTTACATTAGCTAAAAATAATCTAAATCTTGAGCAAAATAATAATCAATTATTTACCTCTATTGATATATCTTATTTAACTCCCAACTTCCATCAGTTGGCTGATCTAAATTTTGCAGAGCCAATAAACTACATTATTAATAATAATAACAATATTTATTTAGCTAGTCAAAATAAACTAATTAAATTGTGCTATGAATCAAACAAAATAGATACCATTGAATTCGATCACTCCATTAAAAAACTGATGGTGTTATTTGAAGGATGTTTAGTGTTAATTGAAAAAAAACAAGAATTAATTAATGAATATTCATTTTACTATTTTCCTGAAAATAATCCCTTTCAAAAAAGAGCATC
>JASJDW010000261.1 GCA_030064955.1 Crocosphaera sp. | reverse complement strand
TCCCCCTGCTCCCTCCGCTCCCTCTGCTCCCCCATCTCCTTTGTCTCCAAAAACTCCTAGTCTCCCACTCCAGATAGACAGTAACCATGTTCACAACCGACAAAGTATAACTACTTAACTTTGAACTGTTGGACGCTTTCCTGTAAGGATTGAGCAATGGCTAAGAGTTCTCCGAAAGAGTCAGAGACTTGGGTTGCTTCGCTGGAGGTTTTATCAGAGATAGCTGCTACTTGCGTCATGGTTTGCGTCACCGTTTGACTGGTTTGAGACTGCTCAATAGCAGATCGGGTGATAGCTTCAACTAATTCACTAATTTGAATACTAGCTGCCGTAATTTGATTGAGACTCTTACGGGTTTCATCCACTAATTTCGTTCCACTGACCACCTGTTCTGTCCCTGCTTCCATCGCCGCTACTACGTCGTTAGTTTCCGCTTGAATACTAGCCACCAAAGATTCAATTTCAGCCGTAGCTGCTGCTGACTGACGGGCAAGCGATCGCACTTCCTCAGCAACCACCGCAAAACCCCGTCCTTCTTCCCCTGCGTGGGCTGCTTCAATGGAGGCATTTAAAGCAAGTAAGTTGGTCTGATCGGCAAAACTACTAATTAAGTTCACCACTTTAGAAATTTTCTGGGAGGACTCCCCTAACCGTTTCACTTTTTTGGCGGTTTCTGCTACTGTCTGACGAATGGCCATAATTCCATCTACCGTACGGTTCATGGCATCTTCTCCCTGTTCTACGGTTTCAGCCGCTTGTTGGACGGTGGCTTCAGCTAATTCCGCGTTGGCAGCAACGGCGCGAATGGAGTCGTTCATGGCCTGTAGTTTATCTAAGGCCGCAGAGACATCCTTTGCCTGTTCAAAGGCTTCTTGAGATAAAGAACGAATGGCAAACTCGTTTTGATGGCTCGTGTCTGAGAGTTGCCCGGTGGCGTTTTGTACCTGGTTAACGATTTTTCTTAGGTTTTCAATGGTAGCGTTATAGGAGTCAGCAATGGTACCAATTTCATCTTCTGTGACCCTGGCTCGAATGGTAAGATCCCCTTGGGAAACGGGATCCACTTCCATTAACAATTCTAATGCTCGTCGTTGTAATTCTTCTTTGGCTGTTCTTTGTTCTTGCTCGGAAATTTTCTGTTGTTCGACAAGATCAGCCCGTTCTAGGGCAAAACCGATCTGAGCAGCTACTTGGGAGAAAAAGCTCATTTCTGAGGCATTCCAGTTTCTCGGACCTGAACATTCATGGGCAATATACAACCCTAACAGTTGTCCTTTGCGAACAACAGGTGCAACCAAATTAGCACGAACTTTAAAAGGGGCTAGTTCATTAAGATGACATTCAGTCAATCCTGCCTTATAAATGTCTGGAGTCGCATGAACCCGACCATTGAGGTATTTATTGACGAATTTGGTGGCAAAACAGGGATCCATAATTTGGGCGTTTAACGCCTTGGGATAACCTTCGGCTACATCTTCAGCCACAATGGTTCCCATCCATTCTTCGTCAAAGGTGTAAACAATAACCCGATCCGTTTTCAAGGAGCGACGCATTTCTTGAACCGCTATTTGCATTACCTCCTCTGTGTCAAGAGCGGTTGCAATTTTTACGGTAATATCACGTAAGCTTTGGGACAGTTTTGCGTCTTGCTGTTGTTGTTGTTGTAAGCTAATACGATCAAGGGTAATGGTTAACTGTTCGGCTACCCGTTTCATAAAGCTGATTTCATCCTCTTGCCATTGATGAGGCCCTTGGCAATGGTGGACAATTAATAAACCAAACAGTTCCCCTTGTCTCATGATGGGAACCACTAAATTCGCATCAATGTGCAACTGTTCCATGAGGTGATAGTGTTCAGGATGGAAGCCGGCTTCATGGACATTGTTGGTGGGGACGACTCGTCCTTTACAGTATTGGTCAATAATTTCTGAAGGAATGCAGCGATCGCCAATTTCGAGTTCTTTGGCACTAGGATAGGTTGGATCATTGGATTCATGGGAAATAAAGGCATGGCCTTCTAAATTAAATTCATAAATCACCACCCGATCCACTCTCAAAACCCCTCGTAACCCTTCTAACGTATAGTCTAAAATGTCTTGTAAGGCTTTGCGATCAGCAATAATACTACTGGCAATTTCAGCTAAGAAGTTCGCTTGTTGAGTGGATAGGGTTTGTTTTTCCACTAAACCATTAATCCGTTGGGTCATGGTGTTGACGTTTTCAGCTAAACTGGCGAACTCATCATGCCCTGAAACCTCTAGTGCTACGGTCAAGTCCCCTTTACCAATTTTCTTGATGGCTTTAGTGACACGGCGCAGGGGAAGGGTAACTTGTTCAGACAGCAGAATGGCTGCAACCGCAGCTAAGCCGGCAGTGGCTAAAGTTCCTATAAAGAAGGCAGAGAGCAGTCTTCTCTGAGGGGCAAAGGCCACTGCTTTATCCAGCGTAACCACCGCATTCCAACCTAAGTTGGGTAGGTTATCAACGCTACTAAAACGAGCGAAAGCCACCAGTTGGTCTGCATCCATCATTACGGATGGTTGTTGCAAACTACTGAGAGCAGAATAAACAGAAAACAAAGAGGAAGCTTCGACTGCTTGGTGTTCAAACGTCTGGCTTCTTTCATCTATTTTGCCAGCACTATTAACTTGGGTTACTTGGATACCATCGGGGGCAAGAAACACTTCATCATTCTGATTGACCAAGTAAATATCTTCTCCTCGGTTCATCTCCTGTTTGACTAAGTTTTCCAGGTGTTTAATGGGCATTCTGGAGCGAATGACAGCCACAATATCCCCCGTCTCACTATCCCGTACCGGAGCAGCGAAATAAACGTTAAACGTTCCTTCTGTGGTGGAAATGAGGGGTTGGGTAATGGTGGCAGATTTGGTATTGAGAACGGCTTGAAAATAGCTCCGATCTTTATGATTTTTTAGGGGTGTTCCTTGAGATTGACCAATAACCTCTCCTTCTAAATCAAAGACAGCAATACTGTCATACAATTGATAAATATTAATATAACGGTCTAAAACTTTTTGTTTATCTTCAGCAGAAGCATTATTTCTTAACTCAGCCTTGGTAAAGATGTCTGAGGTGGCTAAAGTCTGAATATCAAGATAGCGATCGTTCATAAAACGAGAGACGTACTGGGTTAACCCTACTGCATGAGAGATTTCTGTCTCTTGGGTTTGAGAGTATAAAATCTGGTTAGAGATACCATAGGCTAAAGAACCCACGGCAATAACCGGAGTAATGCCAATGGCTGTAGCAGCGATAATACTTTTGGAGCGTAGGGTTAAATTTTGCCACCATTGAACGAGCGGAAATGTTTTCCACGGGGGAGAAGGGGCGAGAGTGCTTTCTCTATTGGGGGTTGGGGGTAAAGTAACTTCGGTTTCGATGGCTAAAATTGATGATTCTTCGCTCTGAGGAGCAGGATCGTCACTATCAAGGGTTTCATGGGGTTCTGTGGACACGGGTTGATGAACAACACTGTTGTTTTCGTTATTGCTGTGGGAATTGGGGTTAGGAGAAGTCTGAGTCATAACGTTAAGCAAAGAGTGAATTTATAAACGGGGATACTGCTACGCAAAAGGCAAAAGTAAGGTACTCAGCCAGAGGTAATCTGGAAAATATAGAAAGTAAGTGATATTAAGATTTAGGCATAGCTGCCAGGATAGCTTCTCCGTCCAACACCACCAACATCTCTCCACCAGGTGGCAACCAATAGCCTCTTAGAAAAGGGGCTAAACTAGAGTTAACGGCTGACGCAGGAGGGGATTGAATTGCATTGGGATGACACCATTCAATATCATCGACTCGACTCACCACTGCCCCGATCTGTTGACGACGGGTTTTAGAGACTTTTTGAGAACTGGTGCCTGCATGAAGAACAATAGAACGATAAATAGGGGTAATTTGGGGCTGTTGATGCCAAGGGGTTAACCCTAATAATGCCCCTAAATCGATCATCCAGAGAATTTCGCCACGCCAGTTATAGACCCCCATAACCCAAGCGGGCATTTGGGGAATGGGAACGATTTGACCAAGGGGAATGGTAATCACCTCGGTTAGTTGGCTAACGGATAAAAGTAAGGTGGTGTCTGGAACTAACTGAAATCGTAAAAATTGTTCTAATTGATCACGTTCCTGGGTTGCTAGGGAGGTTGTTGCAGAGTGGACGGGAGAAAATTCAGGTTGAACCACAATGGATGACTCCTATACTTGTGCTTGCTGATTCAATTTAGGCAATAAGTTGTTTAATGGTGCTAAGAAAGATGTCTTGATCGATGGGTTTGGGGATGTATGCGTCTGCACCCTGGCGTTTCCCCCAAAATTTGTCCATATCGGTGTCTTTCGTAGAACAAATGATCACAGGAATTTTACTGGTACGTTCTTCGGCTTTGATGGCGCGACAGATCTCAAAGCCACTCAGTCCCGGTAAAACCACATCGAGAACAATGAGATCCGGTAGTTCTCCGTTCAATTTTTCGAGGCCTTCTTCTCCACTGGTGGCAATGGCGGCCGTAATTCCTGCAAGTTTTAAATATTGGGTAATAATTTCTCTTTCTGTTGAAGAATCTTCTATAACAAGGACAGTTCCCATAATAAATTTTGACCTCAGTTAATGGTTTATTAAGCTGGTTCTATAGTCTTACCATTCCCTAAAATTCGACGGAAAGTAACATTTTGCTGCTTCGGGTGCGTAAAATTTACACTGGTAAAAAAGCGGTAATTTTTCTTAAGCGAGGTTTTCTTGTATAAGATGTTTGCGAATGGCATCTAACACTAAATCAGGATTGACGGGTTTACTCATAAAATCCGTAGAACCCACCATTTTCGCCCGAACTCGGTCCACAATACCATCATTGCCGGTAAGAATAATGATCGGGGTATGACGGAAAAAGGAAAGTTTTCTCAGTTGTCCACAAATTTCATAACCGTTGGCATTGGGCATTACTAAATCTAAGAAAATGAGAGCCGGTTTACGGGCCAATAAGATAGCGATCGCTCTCAAGGGGTCGTTAATGCCTAAAAACTGATAATTAGCCCCTACCAGAATTTTTTCTAGGGTTTGACACATCAAGGGACTATCATCCACACAGGCCACCAATGGACCAACGGAGGTTTCTGGGGTTGCTACGGTGGGAGTGGGGGTAGGGGTGGAAACCGGTGGGGATAAGTCTTCGATGGCGATTAATTCTACTAATCCCATCTGTATATAGGGCAGTAGGGAACTGGTAACTGTTACCACATCCCGTTTCATGCGAATGGAGAGATCCCGTAAGGTTTGATTGCCGTCTAGGAGTTGTTTTAAGGTTTGATAGACTTGGGGAGAGGTACGCTGTTGTAATTCGTCGGCCTGGCGAATAATGGGGGCAGCGTTAGGGGAGCGATCGGCCACTTTTGCCCCTTGCCATGCTTGCCATTGTTTTTGGGCTTCGTTAATTAATTGATCGGCATCGATTAATACCAATCGAGTTGAGAGTAAGTTATCTTGTCTGAGTTCACAAGTGACTTCCATGGTTTGGGTAATATCAAATAATACTTCGATAATGACCGAACGAATCATTCTAGCTGCTTGTTCTCGACTAATTTTCTGTTGTTCTACCCACAAACACAGCAGTTGATATTCCCAACATAGGCGAAAGTCTTGATTGCCTAAACTGGCTAAATCTAGTTGTAAGGAGGATAATTGAGCAGCAATTTCAGGCAAATAACGGGCAATATGTCTGCGCCACCGTCTAACGGGATGGGTTCCCCCTGTAGCGTACATAATTCGTCCCAGGTACAAATAAAAAAACCATTTTTCTCCTTTACTATTAGTGAGAACCAGTTGACCACTAAATCTAGGTTGTTTAAGGGTTTCAAAAAAGCTTGCTTGTCTTGAGGATGTAAATTCTGGTATGGAAATTGGATTTTGAGGAGGATAGGAAGCTGTCATCATTGCATCTTTGATAAAGTGACTAATCACAGTGTTACGCTTATAGGATTCCCTGAATTTTTGGAAAAATAACATTTAGGTAAGGATAGGATCTGGGATCTGGAGAAAATTTCAAGAGAATGATTAGGGTTTAAATCTCTTGATTTTCTTCTAGTTGTTGATAAGCAACCGCCTTTAATTTTCCATAAAAGTCTGAACCATCAGAATGAGGAACAAATTGATTAATGATCCCGGTAGTCTTCTCTTGATTTAAGAGGGTTGGAGACTCTAATTTTGGTTGCTCTATTGATGGGTTTTCTGGTTCTACTATGTGGGAAACCCCATCGTTTAATAACTCTTTTTTATCAGTTTTACCGTTTAACTTGTTTGAAGCAATGGAAATGGGAATGGCTATTTTCTTCACTAATTCTTGAATGGGAGTTAAAGTAAGATTATGTTGAGAGACAGTTTCTACGGTGTTGTCTGGGTTCAATAGCTTTTCTTCTAGTTGTTGTGGTTCAATTGTTTTATGATTTGTGATATCTTCGATAAACACATTACGGGTAATAAATCGTTCAAAATCGTAGGTAAAATGATAGGTAGGATGTCCGAGTCGCTTCCAAAGGGCAAGAATATGTTCGACAGAAATGGCTTTATAACGCCCTTGATAAAGGGCTTCTACAATGGCCAAACGAATCCAGTAAACTGAGTAAGATGCTACCCACTTCTCAATTAACTCCCCAATGGTGATTTCTTTAATCTCGAATCCATAGCGAGTCAATAATGTCTCTATTTGATTGAGGTTTTTGTTGCTGCACTGGTGCATAGCATCTTTACTATCCCTATTGCCACTCTTTTAGCACATTTTTGCTTTAACAATATAGCAATTTATACTTATTTTAGGAGAGAAGATATTGATACAATTGATTTAAAAGTGCTGTAGGTAGTTGACATCCTCACGCGCCCTTCGCTACGCTAAAGGGCGGTGGTTCCCTCTCAAAACAAACTTAATTGTTTATATTGAGGGGTGGTTGACGCTTCACTGGAAACCGCTACTTTTACAGTAGTCTTAAACTTCCTCTGCAATCCGTTTTGAGTGTCCAATTGCCCACCGGCCACTTTTAAAATTTGACGACTCGCGTTTGTGTCTCTATCGTGAATTTGTCCACAATTCAAGCAAGTCCATTCTCTAACAGAAAGCTCCTTTTTTCCACCTTTAAATCCACAGCATGAACAGGTTTGACTGGTTGCTTCCCATCGGTTAATTATCCTTACTTCTCTCCCATACATTTCACCTTTTGCTACTAACATAGTCCGAAAACTACGCCACCCCAAATCTGAAATAGCACGGGAAAGTTTACGGTTTTTAACCAAGCCACTGACATTAAGATCCTCTAAGGCAATTAGTTGGTTGTCCTTAATCAACCTAGTGGATAGTTTATGTAAAAAGTCAGTTCTAATATCGGTTATTCTAGCGTGAAGTTTAGCTACTTTCTTTCTAGCAACTTCCCGTCTTTTACTTCCTTTTTGTTTCCTAGATAGATTTCTTTGAAGTCTTCTTAAACGTTTAAGTTTAGATTTTAATGGTTTGGGGGCTTTAACTTTTTCCCCATCACTTAATGTAGCAAAGTCAATGATTCCTAAATCAATACCACAACTTTTATTGTTAAACCCCGTCGTTAACGGCGGGGTCTTATTAGTTTGCGGTAATAGTTTGGGATTAACTTCACACACCATACTTAAAAAATACCTGTCGGCACTATCTTTTATTACAGTTACAGATGACGGTAAGACAGGTAATTCTCTAGACCAGACTATCTTTAACTTACCTATTTTAGCTAAATAGACGTTATGTTGATTAACCTTAAATCCATTATCAGTAAACCTAGCAGACTGCTTTGATTTCCGTTTCTTGAACTTAGGCGGTTTTACTTTCGTTCCCTTCCTTTTTCCTTTACAAGAGTCAAAAAAGTTCTTAAAGCTTTGATGCAAATCTCTTAAAGATTGCTGCAAAGGAACAGCAGAAACATCAGCTAACCAGCATTTTTCATCAGTTTTCTTGGCTAGAGTCAGACGCTTAGATAGGGTATTTATCCCTTCGTATTTACCTCCATTTTTATAGGTTTCTTGGCAGTATGCTAATCCATCGTTAAAAACCACCCGACAGCATCCAAAAAGTTGAGCTAACTTAATTTTTTGTTGGTCTGTAGGATAGATTCGGTAACGATAGCGCAACTTCATGGGTTATAGTAAATAGGTCTGCAAACAATTCTAGCTAGAGTCTGCTGAAATGTCAAGAAACCTAAGAAAAGAGCGTCACAGTGTTTCAGACCTTAAGGTACATTTGGTCTGCGTTACTAAGTACAGGCAAAAAGTTTTTACCGATGAAAGCCTTAAATTAATAGAAAAATCATTTAAAGAAGTTGCCTCTAAAATGAACTTTGAGGTGTTAGAATTTAATGGGGAATCAGACCACATCCACGTTTTGATAGAATACCCACCGAAACTATCTATCTCACTAATTGTTAATAGCTTGAAAGGAGTTTCTAGTCGTAGATATGGGAAAGCTGGTTATCCTAAGCCTTATGGAAAAAATGCTTTATGGTCGCCTAGTTATTTTGTTTCTGCTGTCGGAGGTGCGCCCTTAGAAGTGCTAAAATCTTATATTAAAAAGCAACAAAAGCAGTCTTAGAAAGACGGGGTTTTAAACCCAAGTTTCTGATAAAATTGAATAGAGACTTTTCTCTTATTCCCATGAATTTCTATCAATTTAAAACAAAAGACCATGATTTCGGTTGAAGAAGCCCAAACTATCATTTTACAGTTAGTAGACAGTTTACAACAGATGGAAACGATTTCCCTAGATGAAGCAACGGGAAGAATTTTAGCTCAACCCATTAGTAGTCCCCTAAATTTTCCTTATTGGGATAATTCTGCTATGGATGGTTATGGAGTCCGTTTTGAAGATGTTCAGGGATGTTCTTCAGAGCATCCAATTACTTTGGATATTATCACAGAAGTTCCTGCTGGAAGTAACCCTAACAGATCCATTCAATCAGGGGAAGCTTGTCGTATTTTTACAGGTGCTATGTTACCTGATGGGGTTGATACGATTATAATGCAGGAAAATACCTACCAAGAAGGGAAAAAAGTGATGATTTTATCCCCTCCTAAATATTGTGGAGAATTTGTTAGAAAACAAGGAAGTTTTTATCAAGCAGGGGATATTTTATTAAATCCAGGTATCTCTATTAACGAAGCAGAAATGGCTGTTTTA
>JASJDW010000035.1 GCA_030064955.1 Crocosphaera sp. | reverse complement strand
ATATAGGCTAAAAGCCTTTATAGATAGGGTTTGCAGTTAAAAGTAGTATATATATATGGGGGGAAGTTCAGATATACATGGCTCTTGACAAAACTTTACACCGTGGCTGATTTTGCACAGAGTATCCGTATTCTTTCCATACCCCCATAACTATAGCTCAGCAAGAATAATTCCTCAGACTCAAAAACTTTTAATTTGTGTTCAAAGAGGTTTATACTACTGGTAAAAATTTTAATCAATAGATTGACTTAGTTAAAAAGAAGCTATGAAAATTGTTTTAGTAACTGGCTCGGCAGGACTAATTGGGTCTGAATCAGTGAGGTTTTTTTGTAATCGAGGCTATACAGTTGTTGGCATTGACAACAATATGCGTCGTGTTTTTTTTGGAGAGGATGCCTCAACTGAGTGGAACCGTATTCGTCTCACGGAAGAATATGGAGATCGCTATATTCATTATGGGGCTGATATTCGTGATCAAGATGCGATCACAGAAATTTTTAAGACTTACGGAACAGATATCAGTCTAATTATTCATGCAGCCGCTCAACCTTCTCATGACTGGGCAGCAAAAGATCCTTATATGGATTTTAGTGTTAATGCCAATGGAACCTTAGTGCTATTAGAAAATACCCGTCAAATCTGTCCAGAAGCGGTTTTTATTTTCTGCTCAACCAATAAAGTATATGGAGATACTCCCAATTATCTGCCCCTAGTAGAACAAGAATTTCGTTGGGAAATTGACCCTAATCATACCTATTATCAGGGAATTGATGAATTGATGAGTATAGATCAGAGCAAACATTCTTTGTTTGGAGCTTCTAAAGTAGCTGCTGATGTTTTAGTTCAAGAATATGGACGTTATTTTAATATGAAGACTGCCTCTTTTCGAGGGGGATGTTTAACCGGTCCGAGTCATTCAGGCACTAAACTTCATGGTTTTTTATCCTACCTGATGAAATGTACAATGACAGGGGATAAATATCAAGTTTTTGGCTATAAAGGGAAACAAGTTCGTGATAATATTCATAGCTTTGATTTAGTGAATGCTTTTTATCACTTTTATGAAGCTCCCAGAGTAGCAGAAGTCTATAATATTGGAGGCAGTCGTTATAGTAATTGTTCAATGTTAGAAGCGATTCAACATTGTGAAGCCATTACAGATAAAAAACTGAATTGGACTTATGTAGAAGATAATCGTATTGGAGATCATATTTGGTGGATTAGTGACGTTCAGAAATTTAGGAATCACTATCCTAATTGGGAATTAACCTATAGTGTCACCGATATTCTCAAAGAAATCTACCAAAATAACTTAGAGCGGTGGGGATAAAATTAAATTTTAAGTTCAAGAAGTGGTAATTGTTTTTTTAGTTGAAAGACAATGAATAAAGTCTATTCAGCTTCTCTTGTTCAAGTTAAAAATTAAAGGATTGCTCCTGATGTTTAAACAAGTAGTTCGAGGCAAAATAGTCAAATTTTTCTTCGGAGGCAGTCTCACGGCTGCTATCAATATCATCTTGATGATAGTTTTAATTGAACGATTAGGATTTGACTCTTCTACTCTTAGAAACATTGCCAATATTATTTCAATTGAAATTTCTTTAATAGCCGGTTTTTTTATTTATCGTCTTCTAGTATGGACAGGGGGATCTTGGAATTTACAAGATGTTCTGTTAAGACAACTTCCCCTTTATCATATTTCCGCTAGTTCTGCGATATTGAGTCGCATTCTAATCGTTTTTCCCTTGCTTGATTGGGTAAATGTTAATTATGTCATTAATACCCTAATTGGTGTTTTAGTTAGTTTTTCGTTAAATTATGTAATTAGTGACCGCTTAATCTTTCGTTATCCTTCATCTGTTGGTAAAAAGGCAAGAATGGACAATGTTGATTATCCTGAAGGTTTAAGCCCGGCTTTATCAGATGATTTGAGAAAACCCTCCACTCATTCTTGTAGTTCTTCTCAACCAATTGGTCAATTTTCCATTGTCATTCCTGCCTATAATGAGGAAGGATGTATTGTTTCTACTGTGACTTTGATTTCTCAAACCCTAGAGAAAGCTGGAATTCCCTACGAGATTTTAGTCGTTAATGATAATAGTCGAGATCGGACTGAAGAATTATTACAACAAATAAATGCTCAAAATCCCAAAGTTCGTTATATCAATAATTACTATCCAAATGGGTTTGGCTTTGCTGTTCGCTGTGGGCTAGAAAACTTTCGTGGAGATGCGGTAGCGATTGTCATGGCAGATAATTCAGATTCTCCAGAAAACATGATAGATTACTATCACAAATTACAGGAAGGCTATGATTGTATTTTTGGCTCTCGCTTTATTAAAGGGGGGAAAGTAGTTGATTATCCTACCCATAAATTAATTGTTAATCGTTTAGCCAACTGGTTTATTCAAGTCTTGTTTGGTATTCCTTTAAACGACACTACCAATGCCTTTAAAGCTTATCGTAAAGAGGTTATTGAAGGGATTTCTCCTCTACTTTCTCATCATTTTAACTTAACCGTCGAAATTCCTTTGAAAGCCATTACCAGGGGATATTCTTATTGTATTATTCCTATTACATGGCGTAATCGAACCACTGGGGTTTCTAAGTTAAAACTTAAAGAAATGGGGAGTCGTTATCTTTTTATTGTGCTATCTGTCTTGTTAGAAAAACATTTGTCAAGAGGAGATTATGTAAGAAAGCAAAGACCACTTCTGAGTCAATCCAACAATCAGTAACCATCACTCATCAATCAGAAAAAAGAGACTTGACATTATGGGAATGAGGCAACAAGAATACTTACAAAAACTTTATGCGAATCGATTTGATCCCAGACAAAGAAAAGCCAAACTCTTATTATGGAAAACTTTGATTAAGGATTTTTTACAAAAATATGTAGCTCTTCATTCTGTGACCCTAGATATTGGGGGAGGATATTGTGAATTCATCAATAATATCAAATCAAAAGAGAAATATTTAATTGATTTAAACCCTGACGCTAAACTTTATGCAGATCCAGATGTTTCTGTTCTCAACCTAAATATTTTGGAGTTTTCAGACCAGGAAAAAATTGAGACTAAATTTGACATAATTTTTATTTCCAACTTTTTCGAGCATCTTGCTAATAAAGAAGAGCTAATTGAAATTTTAGGTTTTTGTTTTGAGATTCTTAAACCAGGTGGCTCATTGTTAGTGATTCAACCCAATTTTGCTTATTCTTATCGAGAATATTATGATTTTATTGATCATCAATTACCAATTACTCATTTATCCCTTAAAGAATTATTAGAAACTATTGGCTATGAAATTGATGTTTTAATCCCTAAATTTTTGCCATTTTCAACTAAAGGCCGTCCTTCCTCTCCTCTGTTACTCAGCCTCTATCTTAAGCTACCCATTGCCTGGCATTTTCTAGGAGGACAAATGTTTATTAAAGCTAGTAAACCTTACTAAGATATTCAACAATTATTTGTTAGTTATATGAAAAATGTTCTAATTACAGGGGGGGCAGGATTTGTTGGTAGTGGTTTAGGACTAGGACTTGCCAAACGTTATCCTGACTGGAAAATTACTGCATTAGATAATCTCAAGCGTCGGGGGTCAGAACTGAATATTCCTCGTTTAACTCAAGCAGGAATTGAATTTATTCATGGAGATATTAGAAATCCAGAAGACCTTGATTCTCAACTCTTAAAACCAGATTTAATTTTAGAATGTTCTGCGGAACCTTCGGTTTTAGCTGGCTATAATTCCCCTGGCTATTTGTTACAAACCAATTTAGTCGGAACCATTAACTGTTTAGAACTCGCTAGAGAAACTCACGCTGATTTTCTTTTCCTCTCTACCAGTCGAGTTTATCCCATTGCTTATTTGAATACCTTGAAATTTGAAGAACAAGCAACTCGGTTTCAACTCTTAGAAGAACAATCTATAACAGGCGCATCAAAAGAGGGAATTTCTGAAGAATTCCCCCTAAATAAAGCTCGTTCTCTTTACGGAACCACAAAACTTGCCTCAGAGTTACTAATTGCTGAATATGCAGATGCCTATGGACTGAGAACGTTAATTAATCGTTGTGGTGTCCTAACTGGCCCTTGGCAAATGGGGAAAGTGGATCAAGGGGTTTTTGCCTTATGGGTTGCTCGTCATTATTTCGGCAAATCCTTAAAATATATCGGTCATGGAGGTACAGGAAAGCAAATCCGTGACTTTCTTCATGTTGATGATTTATTAGATTTGATCGATCTCCAAATTCAAAAATTAGATCAGTTAAAAGGGGAAACCTTTAATGTGGGAGGTGGACTAGAAAACACTATTTCTCTGTATGAAATGACTCAGCTTTGTCAACAAATTACTGGAAATGAGATTGAAATTACAGGTGTTACTCAAACCCGTCCAGGAGATGTTCCTATTTTTGTCACTGATTCTCGCAAAGTTAAGAACATAACCGGCTGGAAGCCCAAAAGAAATGCCAAGGAAACTTTAACCGATATTTATCAATGGATCACAGAATATGAAAAACAACTAAAAGGTATTTTCTAATTATCCACCCCTCAAATAAACAATTAAACCTATTTTGAGAGGAAATCACCCCACTTTCGCAGCCAGTGGGGATATCAATCTTAGTTAAAGGAGTTCAAGCTCCAAACAATAAGTTTATATAACCCTGGATAGGGATAGTTGCTAAATGACTCCTGACGTTCTAATACTACAGAAAAAGAGGGTATCACAAGATTTAGGGTAGCAATTATCAATAATAAGCCTTGAACCCTTTTAGGTAACTGATGATGCTCATCAATCAAAATAGCAAGGACAATTAACATTCCAAAACAACCTAAGCCCATGAGTCTTGTTGTATCCCAACCAATCGGAAGTATGAAAATGGGAAATAACACCATGCTAGTGGTGGCAACTAAAGAGAATATGTGTTTATGAAACCACAAGCGAAAGGCCATATATAAAAAGATAATCCAAAACAATTTATAAGCGAAAAAGACTCCTGCTATTGCGTAGTCAAAATGCTCAATCAAAAGCTGTAAGCTTGTACTATCGTCCTGTCTGACTATATTGGGTGCTAGCGCACCTCCTATGCTGAGTCCATAACTAGCAAACCACAGTCCGAAATATAGGGTAAACAAGAGAAAAGTTCTTTTTATATCTTGCTTGGGAAAACAAAATAAAATAATAGGAATCAGAGAAAAAGCACTTCCTTCATGATTAACCATACAAAGAGCCACTATTGCCAGTCTTTCTTGGCTATTCATAGGAAGACACGCCATCAGAAAGATCAATATAAATGATAAATGATCAGCATATCCAGGCCAAAGAAAATCTGTTATTAAATAGCTACTCGTTGCGATTGATAAATAATATAAGTACCTTGAGTTAAATTCTAGTGTTTTTTTTGTTGTATTCTGAATCTCTTGAGAATGTTTAATTTTGGCTTCTATGAAAGCCAGCATCATAAATATCAATAAATAGGTGCCAAAGAGAGATAATAGATAATAACGTATTGGCTCATCTAAATAAAGAAAGTGAGCGATCGCTGGTTTAAGTAAACGTCGATAGTACCAACCAGTATTTTCAGCAAAAGGATTGCCACTCATACGAGCGTAGTCAGTTCCCATCCCTACAAGTCCCAACCCTTCCGAGTGAAGCCCTCCAGGAAATATCAGCACAGATAAAATTAGGAAAATGCTCAGTGCTGATAGAGCTATCCTGTGAGCTTTAAGCTGATTCCAGAAATGCCTTTCTCTCCAAATTGATTTGATAACTATAGAAAAAATCACTAAAAGAGCAGCATAAAAAAGAAATTCTTTGAGAGGAATTAGTAATTTGTTAACAATTCCTCCAGCCATATATTGAGCAGCTATATGCTGAGGATCATCCTTGTTAAATAACGCTTCGAAAAACTTAGCGGGTAGGGTTTGTAATAATTGAGCAATAAAATTTTGTAGTTTATCTTTAGGTAAGTGTACGACTCCAAAAATGACAATTACTGAAGACCAAAAAATAGTCCAAGGAATTAATTTTTTTGATGTAGAGTTATTAAACAGAATAAAATTACTATATTTATCTGATGCTTTAAATTGTTCTAACTGCCTGATTTTCATATCAATGATTCTGACGAACTCGTCAGTCAATCGTTTCAAATACAGAGTGATGGTTCGGGTAATTACCAATTAAATTATAATCACAATAACTCAAATAATACATTGAGTCTTGCGCCGATCAATACTGAGTGGCATCATCTAGCCGTTACCTACGATGGGAGCACCTTTAAAACTTTTGTCAATGGTCAAGAAGTCTTAGCCCAAGAATTAGCAATGTCTTGGCAATTCGAGCTATAAGGTTTAAAACCCCTATCTAGTCTGTCTTCTAGTTTTATTCAGCAAACCCTAGTTACTCAAAACTAACCTTGCTAAACCCACCCCAGGATAATAATGGTCTAAAATTTGTTGATAATCGTACCCCTTTCTGGCTAACTCATAAGCTCCTGTTTGGCTCATTCCCCGCCCCTTGTGGGCGCGAGCAACAATTTCATCTGTGGCAGCATAGAGCGACTCCACTACACCTCCTTGATGGCTTAAAATCTCTCCCTTTGTACTTCGTACCGCATGATGACCCGTATTATATTCACTGTTTAACCCTTTATACACTTGCCAACGTTGGGTATTTCCCAAATCGTACCAAGCACTTGCCGGACGGATCATGTGAACTAATGCGTAGGAACGGGCTGCGATCGCTTGTGCTTTGAGAGCTTCCGTGGGAGCATTGGCGTGCATCTCACTTCCCACCACACTGTATAAATACTGCTCGAAATTGACATAATTGACCACCAGTAAACTGTTACCCTTAGACACCAGTAAAATTTTGCCCCGATACCAGCGATCGCCTACATAGATTAGACTTCCTTCAGTGGGTTGTACCCAAACGACCCCAGGTAAAGACGATCCCCCAAAGGATAAAGAACCCCCATTGGGTGCTACATTCCACCCCTGAGAACCGGATAGGGTTTTTAATCGTTTATTATGGCGATCGCTTACCATTGCTTGTCCTGATACCCCTAACGTTGTCCCTGGTGCATCCCGTAAAATGGCCACACGAATTTCAAGAGGAGGGGGTTGATAGTCCGCCGGGGCCGCAGCTAACGTCTTTGGAGAAGGAGGAGGAGATGGGGGTGACATTTGAGAGGGGAAAGAAGCAACTGGCTTTTTCACCTCTTGCTTTTTAATCGAGTTAGCTGAGTTTTGAGTTTTGACCTCTGATGGTTCTTGAGAGGGTTGTTTTAAATAAGGCTTTTCAACCTCTGACTTTTTATTATTAACCTCTGACTTCTTCTGAGAGGGTTGTAGTTGACTTAGAGGAGGTAAAGGGGTTGTCTGGGGTTTACTTTCTACAGAAGACTGAGACGGTTGCCACTGAATGGCAATAAAAGGAACAGTCACAGCACATACCAAAGGAACTCCCCACAGTTGGGGACGGTTGACAAATAAGTTTTTTAACAACTTTTTCATAGCACAAGGAGAGTGACAACCTTTAAAAATAAAAATCGTTAGAATATTGAACAGCAACTGCCTTCATTAATATAACAGTCTGACCATTAAGTAACAATATAGCGTAGTATATAGGGGTAAATAGTAATTAAACGGACAAAGTGTATCTAACCCCTAAGCAAGTACAAGAAAAATTTGGCTATCATCCGAAAACTTTATCTCGTTGGGCTGATGAAGGTAAGATTAAATGTACTAAAAGTCCAGGCGGTCATAGACGCTACTTACTGGCATCTTTAGAAGAATTAACAGAAGAGACATTAGATACTAGAGAGATAATACTTTATGTTCGGGTTTCAACTCATTCACAAAAAGAAGACTTAAATTCTCAAAGAGAATATGTAAGTTCTTATTACCCTCAATGTAAATGTATTTCAGATATTGGTTCAGGAATGAACTTTAAACGTAAAAAATTCTTGAAGTTAATGGAAAGGGTGGCAGCCCATGAAATAAAAAAGATAGTAGTAGCCCATAAGGACAGATTGTGTCGATTTGGCTTTGATTTTGTAGAATGGTTTTGTAATTTAAACGGTTGTCAAATAGAAGTTCTCAATCACACCTATAAATCACCTCATCAAGAATTGATGGATGACTTTATGGCAGTGATGCACTGTTTTTCTTCTAAGCTTTATTTTTTGAGAAACTATGAAAAAAAGATCCGTAAAGAAATAGACTATATACTGGGCAACACTGCAAAAACGTCGGGATAAGTCCCCATCTAAGAATACAGTTTAGGTTTTAGATGAAGATAATCCCGACTAACTATTATTCTTTACGAGCTAAGCTGACTTCGATCTGTTCTAGCCATCCCTGCCACATTTTTCTTCCTTGGATCTCTAGAAAGTCGGCGTATTTTTCTGTATTTTCCCGTAGCTTAGCCACTGTTACGTCTGGGGCATGACCAATTTCACAAGCATGACCAATAAACCAACGCCCTAAGCCTTGTTTGGTTACTTCTGGGTGAAACTGTAAGGCTAACCCGCACTGACCCCAACTAAAGGCTTGATTAACATATTTTTCACTCGACGCCAGGTGAACAGCACCTTCAGGTATATCAAAGGTGTCTCCATGCCAGTGCAGAACCATATCTCCTCTTTCAACTAAATGTTTTAGTATAGAGGTTTTTCCTGCATTGTTAAGTTTAATGGGAAACCAACCAATTTCCTTTTGATGACCTGAATAAACCTTAGCCCCTAATGCTCTTGCCATCAGTTGAGCGCCAAGACAAATTCCTAGGGTTGGTAAATCCCTATCCAAACGTTCTTTTAACAGGGACAATTCATCTTTAATGAACGGGTAATCTTGATCATCATAAGCCCCGATCGGACCGCCGAGAATAATAACTAATTCTGATTCGAGGGCATTAATAGCACTTAAATCATCAAACCCTGCTTCTAGGTAAGTGATTTCGTAACCTTTAGCTTGTAGCGCAGGAGCTAATGAACCTAGATCTTCAAACATTAAATGTCTGATTACTAATGCTTGTTTCATGTTCAATCATTGCCCATTAATTGACTTAGACTATAATTGTATCAGATATGGATTAAGCATTATTTACCTCACCCTATTGAATTTAGCTTCTTGGGCAAGAAGCCCCACGCTGTATTTTCTCAAAAAACATTAACAAATCAGCGTGGGACGGGGCTTTTAAAGAGCGGAAATAGTTCCGCTGTAAAGACTTTTTTTCTGTATTTTAAATAGTCTGCGCTATATGTTCTGGACAATCTATTTTAAGATTGCGATCGCCAAAAAATTCTTCAACTAACTTACAATAATGAGGCTTATCTGATTCTGGTTTAAGATTTTCTTGAAAAAAATGACAAGTTACACACATTCTCAACAGAGGAATCTCATTATTTTCTTGGAGTTTACGGAGAATTTTGGTTAACCCCTGATAAAAAATAGCTTGTTCTTCACAGGACAACTCATCAAGGGCATTTAGTAGAAAATCCGGTGAACTTGCTATACTATCAGCTTTGTTTTCTCCTTTTTCTGTCATTTTTATAGCGATCGCCCGTCCATCATCTTCTGCTTTACCTTTCTGCACCAATTTTTTATCTACTAATACCCTGACGGTATCGCTTGCTGTTGCAGAGGTTATCCCTAATCCTTCAGCGATTTCAGACAATCTTAAACCTACATTGCGACGACTTCTTAAAAGACTCAAAACTTGACCTTGAGTTGGGGTTAATTTTTGCAACTCTGCGTCTTGCCAAGCGTGGCTCTTGATCGCCATACCAATCTTAGTTAACCCTGTAACAACTTTGTTTTTTACTGTCTCGTTTGATGTTTCCATATCGTTATAAATGCTTATTAGTTTCTTACATCTTTTACATTCTTAAATTTATTTTAATCTTAAAACAAAAAAACAGAAAGCGTCAAGTTTTGATTGAACAAATCCTTGCAACTCTTACCAAGACAAGATTCTCAAAGTTTCTTGAAAAAAATCTCCTTTTCCTCTTGACAAATACCAGTCAATTCTTTTATTATTTAGGAGTCCTAACTAAAAGCTCGAAAAAGTTAGTTAAGGAACCATTCGCAACACTATTATAGGAGTTTGAATCATGGCTACTAAAGCTGTTTTTTACCATGCTGGATGTCCTGTTTGTACTGCTGCCGAAGACCAATTTATTAATGCATTAGATCCTAACCAATATAACGTTGAAGTCGTTCATCTTGGAACAGACAAATCACGGTTAAGTGAAGCTGAAGGGGCTGGAGTTAAATCAGTTCCAGCGTTAGTAATTGATGGTAAGCCTTTTCATATTAACTTTGGTGCATCCATCGATGATCTCAAATAAAACTTAACTTCATCTACTCTCAATGGCACTAATATTAATCCTTCACTTTTTTTGAATATATTGAGTAAATCGTGAAGGATTTCTTCTCGGATACTTCTTACTTCACATTTTTTATCATTGATTTTTGTATAAAAAGTTTATCAGGTGACTCACCCAATAAGTGTACGGCAATACAAAAATTTCGTTAATTCATACGTAAGCATTCAGCTATCAGTCATCAGCCATCAGCTTACTTTATGTATTTATAGGGGAACTCAAATGTTTCCCAAAGAAGAATCGAAAGTGACTGAAATTAAACCAATGCTTATGAGCGACAAGGCGCGAGGTTGAGGTGACGTGGTTTGAGGTTTCTGATAACCCTTGTGACCGCCGTCCCTCGCCAACAGAATGCACGGTGATCACGTTCATCTCTTAGCTGAAGGCCGAACGCTGACGGTGAGTGCAGTGCGGTCTTGGTGGTTCCCATCAAGAGCAACTGCCGAACCCAGAGGGCTGAATGCTTACATTCATACAGTACAATTACACAACATTCAAAAGTAACTATAATGAAGTCCCTTTGTTTAATTAAACAACTTCAAGAAATTAACCAAGTCATTACTCAAGATTTAGGATTAGGCTGTGATATCTTTCCTCAACTTCAATCGAAATCAACGTTTGTTCCCGACTTTTTTCCCATCTTAATCCCCTATCAATCTGAGGTGATGCTCAATCAAACCCTTCTCAAAAAAATCATCGAACGTTTTGTAAGGGGTTCTATCGAGATGCAACAAAAGATTGCTCAAAAAGAACCTTTGAGTCGGGACCAGTTGAAAGGGTTAATTCAACTCTGTTATTGGGAACCTGAGTTATCGAACATTCAACTATCTTCAGTTATGAAAGAAATAGGCAAAATCATTAGAGATGCAGGAGGATTAAGTCAAGAAGAATACAAAGAATTAAGCGATGGTAATATTTTGTTTGATATTAATAATTATTCTAATTTTAGGCAGAAACTTGCTGTAAATAAAGTGGGGGTCACAATTCAAGAAAAAATAGAAACCATACAAACTTTAATTGAGAATAACTTTCAAAAAAGTTATCATACCTCTATTTCATCATATCTCATTAAGTAAATCTGAAATATTGACTGACCGAAGAATAGAAGCATCTAGGATCAAGACGATCTGTCGAACCTCTTTAACAAGAAAAGGAAGCAAGAGTAAATAGAAGCCTTCCTTACTTTTCTGGTGTTCAGGCAGTTTGTTTCTGTGATTTAAGCAACTTCGGTCCAAAATATGAGGATAGACTTAGATGAACAAACATCTTAAACAAGCTAGTCTTGTTGCATTGTTGATGACGGTAGGAATAGAAGCAGTACAAGGACAAACGATAGAGTTAATTCCTTTTGATCCTATTGTAGAGATAGGTAAACCATTGATGGTAGATGTCGTCATCTCCGGTTTAGGGGATTTTGCTGCTCCATCTATCTCTGCCTTTGATCTTGAGCTTAGCTTTGATAGTAACATATTAGCATTCAATACATTGGATTTTGGCGATCGTGAATTGGGTGATTTGCTAGATACCTCAGGTTTTGCCTTTAAAGATGTTGATAGCACAATGCCTGGAATCGTTACTTTTTCTGAAGTTTCCGGTGATTTCGACTTCGAGTTAAATGCTGCACAACCTGAAAGGTTTATTTTAGGGGTTGTAAATTTTGAAGCCATCTCACCTGGAACCACATCTTTAAATTTGACGGTTCAAGGATTACTAGATGAAAATGCAAGTTCTTTATCTTTAGATAGTCCTCCTGAAAGTGTATCAGTCTCAGCGCAAATGGTACCAGAACCAGAAGTTAACTGGGCTATCACAGGATTGGGCATCACTTTAATGCTAGGAAGATATGTAAAGAGAAAAATCGAACTGTAACCCAAAAATTTCCCTAACTAAAACTAAATAAATCATAAATTACTTACTAATTGCGAGGAAAATTTTTCATGGTGGATTCAACTGCCGATATTTCAGCATTATTGACGCAACAAGCTGGATATGGCTTAGACGCAGAGACTTCAGCAGAACAACAGTTAAGTCCTCTAGCTCAGACAGACTTCCCCTTTTTAAGAGGGGATGCAACCAATGATGGGATGCTAAGTCGCGAGGATGCCATGGCCATTTTAGGCGATCGCAGAGATGCCGTTTCTGGTCCTGAGGATGCAAGGGATTTTAATAATGATGGAGTCATTGACATATTAGACGTTCGTCAATTAGGATTAGCTATTCGCAATAACGACGATCTGACGGGTCCGAATATTGTTGCAGGATTGGCCAATGATACCATGATAGATGGGGGAAGCAATGTTGATGCAGTTACCGCCGATCCTTCCGTCAGTGGGATGATTAGTGATGATAACTTAGTAACCAGACTGTGGGGAAGTTTTGATGGAGAGAACTTCACCGATGTTAGCGAAGGATTGGGAACCGATGGTAGTTTTTCCCTAAATCGTCCTCTCATGGAACAAATTTATAATGGATTTGTGCCAGATGGGGAGCATATCTTAACTTTGCGCGCTCAAGATCAATGGGGAAATACCTCCGAATCAACGGTAGATTTCACCATGAATCGTGTTCTCTATGCCGTGTCTAGTGAAAATAATCGTTCCCTAGGCCTAGTGAACACAGAAACAGACGATCTCATTTTATTACCCTTAGATGATATTGAGGGTTGGGCAGAAGCAGAAGCGGAAATGCGTTCTACCGAGATACGTTATTTTGAATCTGTGTTAACTCCCGATCAAGTATTTATTCCAGAAGGAGAACCCGATCCCGTTGCTGCTGGGGTAGATGCTATGGGAACAATGACCCTTGTCTTAGATCCCACTGGAGAAGCATTTGGGAAAGAAGGGCCTGCGGTGCAGTACACCCTAGAATTATTCGGAGTGGATCTCGGTGGGACTTCAACCCCCGACACTGGAGATGATGTCACAGCGATTCACTTACATTCTGGTAACCCAGGAGAAACCAAAGTAGGCCCCCATACCTTAAACATTTTCGGGTTGCCCGGACAAGATGATAATGATGCTGTCTTCGACTTTGAGAATAACACCATTACTGGTATCTGGGATAATCTAGATTCTACGGATTCAGCTGGAGGTGTTAATACCTCAGACGGTGTACCCAATCACCATTTAAGCGATGTTCTCAGCGGAATCGATCCTCTAAGCACCAAAACAGTTTCCGATTACGTGGATGAACTGTTGGCAGGTAATTTTTATATTCAAGCTCACACCAACGATTTTGATATTCCTGGTGGGGTAATGCGGGGCCAGGTAGAAGAAGTCTCCGAAGAAGAGTTTGATGGTGATCCGGTTCCTTCATCTACCACCGGATACATTGAATCAGCATTTTTGGAACATACTCTGATCACTCCCGATGAACAATCTCTTTATGTAACGGTTAATGGTTCATTACAGATTGCTAACTCTATTGTTGCTCTAGATATTAACAGTATTGACTGGGAGGCAGGAACAGCGGATCTAAGTGTAGCCAAAGTCTTACGAACCGCTGAAGCGGGAGAACCGACTAACTACCCAGTCGGATTGGCTCCTTTGAATGCAGAACAAACCCTTCAATCTTGGCCAACTCAAGCTTGGAACCAAGTTCACGGACCAACTATTCAACCCAAAACCTCTATTGTTCAATTCTCTCAATGGACAAACGATCGCCTATTCTTTATCGATGACGAAACCAAGGAATTTGTGTCGGGATATGGCCCTTTAGTCATTGAAGGAGTCACTAACCAAACCCATGGCGTATTCTTCAATCCTTCAGGAACAAAAGCTGCACTACCTGACTACTACTGGGATGGTTATGCGATCAATCTCTTTGATGTTGATCCAGAAACCTACGAAATCTCTTATGATCGGGATATAATTTTGACTTCTGAAGAGGGTAATGGTGGATTTCAGCACTTTGTCAGTTGGATCGACGACCAGTATGCTTATACGATGAATATGCAGTTATATGCCACTTCTTTGACCCCTGATGGTGTGGAAATTGTCGGCCCGAGTCTCTGGTTGATTGATGCGGTTAATGGCACTGCTGAGATAGTGGTTGGTACAGCTGAAACCGCCGATGATCCTGGGGTTTTCCGTAGTCCTTCGGATTTCATTGTTGTGGGGAATAAGCTTTATGTCGCTGAAGAAGATTCTTTAGATCCTACCTTTGGAGAGGATGGTTATGTTGCCGTTTACGATATTACGGATATTCAAAATCCTGTATTTATCAAACGCCTCAAACCTGGGGATGGACTTCCTGCTGATTTCAAAATTGCTCATGGTTTAAGTCCTTCGTCTGATGGTAGTGCTGTTTATGTTGCCAGTTATCTGTCTAAATATTTACTCAAGATTGATACGACAACAGATACAGTGGTTAAAGAATACGGTGAGACTGACGGGTTAATCTCAACTCACGGTGGCTTTGCGGCAGGGGCATCTCGCTAATATATTAGGGGAAAACAGGGGGAGACTAGTGTTCTCCCCCGCTCTCTTGCAGTCTCAATGCAGGATTTGGGCAAAACCTACCCAGTATTGATTACTCCCCACAGTCCCATTTTTTTTAAATCTGACATTTTGCACCAGAACAAATAAACTTAATAACCATGAGAAGGCAATCAATTTTTAATAAGTTAGGATCAAAATAAAACACTGTTGCCTGTTAAGAAGTTGCCTGTTGCCCTTCACCACTAGCAAATTCTAAAATGTAGCATTTCCTGGACTCATAAGGTACACCTAATATTCAACTTCTGCTGGGGAGCATCGGGCGAAGCCTGCCCTCCTGAACTCCCGAATTCCCGAACTCCTAACTCCTAACTCCTAAAACTAGAAGAGTTTGTACCTCACAAGTATGGGAACTGCTATAAATTGGATTTACACTTTGGCCTATTCTAGTGAACTTTTAATCAGTCGACGAACTTAACTTTTCTTGAGCTAGTCGTCTTTTCTTAGCATATAATTGAATGGATGCGGCCATGGCAATCACTAAAGCAACAATTAGCCAAGTGGTTAAATCCAAAGGAAGATTATTCTTAAAGATAGCCAATAAAACAATAATAACTAATAAAACCGTTGGAGCTTCGTTTAAGGCTCTAAATTGTTGTCCTGTCCATTGACATTCCCCTTTTTCTAACTGTTTCATGATTCTTCCACAGTACAAATGGTAGGCTAATAATAGGGCAACAAATGCTAATTTAATATGTAACCATCCAGACTTTAATACATCAGGTTCTGTGGAAAGTAAGCCAATGGCCATGGCAACAGTGACAATCATTCCTGGCGTTGTAATAATATTATAGAGACGTTTTTCCATAATTTCATACTGTACTTTAAGAATGCTTTGGTCTGGTTCTTTTTTCTCTGACGCTTCAGCATGATAAACGAATAAACGGACTAAATAAAATAATCCTGCAAACCAAACCACAATACCAATTAAATGAAAAGCTTTGAACCAATAATATGCCATAATTGCCTAACGATTTTTCTTTGAATCATTCTTGAGACTGAGTTTATCGGGTTTAGGGGAATCTGAGGTGAATTTTAAATAAAAATTAAGACTTGTTATCTCTCTAAATCAAACTTAGAACAATTTTAAACCCCTCATGGCCAAATGAGGGGTTTACATTTTTGTCCTAAAAAACAATGGTGTGTTTTAGTTCGTTAAATAGTAAGCGAGTGGCGTAGAAACATAAGCGAATTATAGCATCCTTGCCTTTAGCTTTCTTTTTCCGTTTCATGATGTCCCCTTTCGTCCCCAATTTGTCCCCTATTTCCGTATCAAGGCGACGGGGAGGCGATGGACAAACATGGGTCATACACCAGATATAGAAATGCGATCGCATCATACGCGAATTGTTGAATATCAACGCTAACAAGTTTGTTTTAGGGGTATCTATACATTTAAGAATAAAATTTACTAGAAGATTATGCCAGTCATAACGTAATGAAACTGCTAAAACCCGAAGATTTACATCTCTTTCAGTAGAAGCGATATCCTTGAGTTTTTTTTCAAAATCTGGAGAAAAATCCGTCCAACTATCAAAATATTTTAATTCTTCTTTTTGGTTAGAACAATCAAATTGACAAATTTACTCGTTAGAAAATAGCTCTTTCTCAAGAGTAAAACAGGGGTAATTTATAATACAATCGGCTGATATTACCTGGTCAAAGTGAAGTTTCAGCGTGTAAAAATCTCTTTTCTATCCCAAAACTTCCCTAAAGATTCGCTTGACCCCCATACATCTCCAGTAAAACCACAGCCGGATCGAGATATTCTCCCCGATACTTTAACCCCCAATGAAGATGAGGCCCTGTGGTCTGTCCTGTCATCCCTACACGACCAATTCTAGCCCCCGCAGGAACCTCTTGACCCAACCACAACACCAGTCCTCCTTCTCTATCCACAAAATAGCGTCCTTGGGAACTATCTTCGACGGTTCCCATCAAATGACAATAGACGTGCGTCCACTGTCCCGATTGAATGGTAATCATGGTTCCGCAAGCAGTATGATCCG
This sequence comes from Crocosphaera sp., assembly GCA_030064955.1. GTDB lineage: Bacteria > Cyanobacteriota > Cyanobacteriia > Cyanobacteriales > Microcystaceae > Crocosphaera. Next base: position 9,117 of record JASJDW010000035.1, on the reverse strand, counting down.
ACAGCGCAACCACCTTTCCTCCCCACCAGTTTCGGACGTAACTTCCCAAGGGTGCAGCCATATCTAACCCATAATGAAATTGGGATTTCCCGGTAATGGGAGAGGTGCGATAACCGTATCCAGAGGTATAGGTTTGGAAATTTTCCACTGGAAACGACGCATATTGCCAGGTATTGGTGGAATTGGTTGCAGGGACATATTGCGCTTGAGAAGGAAACTCCCGCCATCCATTCACACCCACAGGAAGCAATAATGTAGCGATCGCCACAGAGAGTAATTTTTTGTTTAGTTTACGTCCAAAAGACTTGACACGCTGCATCATAACACCACTCACACCGAACGTAAGGCTAAAAAATAGACATTAGGAGCATCATAACCATTTTTGAGAAAAGTTGCTAACGATATAACAGGAGGTAGAGGAGGAACATATTAGTATTCTTCCCACACTCCGAATTCCAAACCCCTAACTCAGTTTTCTCTATTTTGCTAACTGCTGCTTGATTTTGTTAAAATCAACAGATTATCAATTATTTTTGACTCAAGCGTTTAATCATTTATGGTTATTGATTTTATTCCTTTTCGCTTTTCCATTGATACCGTTGTTATTGCGGGTACTTGTTTATGGTCACTATCCCTTTATTTAGGGCTTTCTTCTTTCCGAGACAGTATTATAGAAGGGTTAAATCGTTGGTTTAATTTTGCTGAGCGATCGCTCTATATTTCTGAAGAAGAATTTGAGGAAACCCGTCAAGCTAGAGAATCTCAAAATGCCTTTTATGCTTCTCTTTTTAGTATTCTTCCTTTTTTTATTCTTGGAGGATTGTGCAATTGGGGAGTAGAATTAGGACTAGGACAAAGTTGGTCAATTAGTATGGGAATTTTAGCTTGTATGGCCTGCGGTGTTTATGAATTAGGCCGCAGAAGTACCTGAAGAATTTGCAATTAATAATTAATAATTTCATGGATAAAGCAACATTTGGCGCAGGATGTTTCTGGGGAGTAGAGGCTGCTTTTCGTCAGTTAAGAGGGGTTATTTCTACTTCCGTTGGTTATATGGGTGGACATTGGCCGAATCCTTGTTATTTGGATGTTTGTGCTAGGATAACTGGTCATGCTGAAGTAGCACAAGTTGAGTATGATCCCACTATCATTAGTTATGAAAACCTATTAGAAACTTTTTGGAAGATTCACGATCCCACCAGTTTAAACCGACAGGGACCAGATCGAGGTGAACAGTATCGTTCCGTGATTTTTTATCATAATTTTGAACAAGAAAAAATAGCAAAAAAATCTAAATTAAAACTGCAAAATTCTGGTAAATATGATAAAGATATTGTCACGGAAATTAAACCAGCATCTGATTATTATTTAGCTGAAGATTATCATCAACAATACTTTGAAAAGAAACAAAGTAAAAAAATACTAGATAAAAAATTTTGATTCATGGGAAAAATTAGTATATGTTTAATATACTTGAATATATTTAGAGTTTAATAACGTTCTAATAGAAGTTTAACCTCTTGTTCTAAATTCCAATCTTTCATAAAGTCCCATTCTTTACGACGAACAGCTATAAATGATTGTGACAAATCTTTTCCTAATGCTGTTAAAATAATTTCATTTTTTTCTAGTATGTCAATCGCTTGTCCTAAGTTAATCGGTAATCTATTAATATTTCTACTCTGCCTTTCTTCTTCTGTTAAAATAGCTGGATCAACTTGTATGGCATCACTCAAATTTAATTGATTCTTGATGCCATCTAACCCTGTAGCTATAATAGCACCTAGAGCCAGATAAGGATTAGCTGTAGCATCTACGGTTTTGACTTCAAAATGGGTAGGACTGGGAAAAGTTGGGTTAGTGGGAACTCGAATAGCTGCTTCTCGGTTATCATACCCCCAACACTGATAGGCCCCACTCCAATATTGGGGTTGTAGTCGTCGGTAAGAGTTAGGGGTTGGGGTGGTAATGGCCATTAAGGCCGGAAGATGGGTCAAAATGCCTGCAATGAACTGTTGCGCTATATTAGATAAGCTTCCTTGCTTGTCTAAACTAGGGACAAGATTTTTCCCGTTTTTCCAAAGACTCAGATGAAGATGACAACCACTCCCTGCATGGTTAGAGAAAATTTTAGGTAAGAATGACGCTTTTAGGTTATGCTGACGAGCGATCGCTTTAACGGTTTCTCGAAAGGCAATTTGTTGATCCGCTGCTGCTAATGCGTTACGATAAAGTACGCTGATTTCTTGCTGTCCTGGCCCAGATTCAGGATAATATAGTTCCACCGTCATTCCTTGTTCTGTCAACGCATCAGCAATGCTATCAATGACTGGTTGATGAATATCCATTGATAAGGTGGCAGCGAAGACTGTATCATCACCTGGGTAAATTTGATCCCCTTGTAATAGGTAAAATTCGTTCTCAAAGGCTGCTATCACTTCAATTCCAACTTCCTTAGCAGCAGTAATCATCCGCTTGAGGAAATAGCGAGGGCAATTTGGCCAGGAATCGCCCGATAATACCATATCGCCTATCATCCTAGCGTGTCCTTTAGCATAAGGCAACAGGGTTAAGGTAGTAACATCAGGAATAAGACGAATTTCTCCTATGGGGCCCAGTCCGCTATTTTCTACAACTGCATCAAACATAACGGGAAGAGCTTGTTGTGCTGCGGTAATTCCCACACCATGAGTAAGATAACTTTCTAAACGTTTACGATGGATTGCTTTAGCACGAATAATATTAGCATTATCACACCAAAGAACACGAACAAATTTAACTCTAGCACGGTCAAGAGAAGTTAACGTTTCTTTATCCATTGTTTATTATTTAATTATTCTCTATCGATCATAATAAAAAATAAATTTGAGTTTGTATTAATTTTTAATTAAGGAAAAAATAAGGATAGATTTGCTCTATATTAAAAAATGCTTAATAGACAAAAAAGAGTTTACTTTACCCAAAAAACAACAATAAAGGATACAAAAAGTTATACATTAACTTATACATAAAACATCGAATTAATATGTTAATTTAATAAACGTTTATTCTAAATACACAAAGAAGATCTTACCCTTTTAAATAGTAAGGAGTAAGACAAATTTTTGGTGTTTAAAAATACAGTGTCTTAGAGAAATTTAAAAATAAAAATGGCTGGAACCATATTATTACCAGGGGATATTGCCATCATTGGCTTCAATTTTGATAACCCCGATGAATTCGCTTTTGTCACATTAGTTGACATCACCGCAGGTACAGAAATAAAATTTACCGATAATGGTTGGCAAGCTGCTGGTAGCTTCAGAGCAACTGAAGGCACATTTACTTGGACAGCATCAACGGATATTGCTGCTGGAACTGTGATTAATCCTTCCATCAGTAGTGTTTTATTTTCAACCAGTGGCGACCAAATTATTGCTTACCAGGGAGAAGACAGCAACCCCACCTTTATTAGTGCGAGTGAGAAAACTGCATCCCCTTGTGGGTGCAGATGAGAACGAGCGCAATAGCTTGCAAACGAAGCCTAACTTCTTTCCTTCTGAGTTTCGATGTACTTTTTGACGGCATCTTCTGAGATGTGTCCAACAGAAGCATAGTAAGTTCCTTTGCTCCACAATTCAGAACCCCAGAACTTACGCTGCTTCAGTTTAGGAAATTTGTTAAACAAGTGAACCGCACTAATAGATTTTAGCGTTTTTGCTATTTCTACTGGTGCGGTTCTGTGGTCTGTTTGAATAAAAATATGGCAATGATCAGGCATTACTTCAAGAGAATGGCATAACCAGCCATAAGCCTTGCAAGTCTCTATCAATATACGCTTAAGCTCTACCTCTATCGCTCCTTCTAGAACTTGGTGACGATATTTTGGGCAGAAAATTATGTGATATCCAAGACTATGTTTTGCATGAGATGAGCTTAAAGTTTGCATATTGACAAATCATATAAAGTTTTGGTAGTATAACCATATCATCTTTGCTGCAAAAAAATGCTTAGAACTGTTTCAATTCCAGTCAATTTGCCAAAAGAGAGATTTTTTTCTCTAATGGCGCAATGTGCAGAAATATTTAACGCGCATATCGACTGGGCATTGGAGCATAAAACTTACAACAAATCCAAGGCACATCGAGATTTGTATAGTCAATTAAGACTTACTTATCCCGATGTGCCTTCTGCATTATTACAGGCAACAAGAGACAATGCACTTGAAGCAATCAAACAGACCAAATTCAAAAGAAAACCACGTAAAAAACCTACTTCTGGATTGCGTTACGACAAACGCACCATGACTTTAAGAGGAGAGCAATTAACGCTTAGCTGTATTGGTAAGCGAGTAAAGTTAATCCTTAACGTGCCAGATTATTTTAGAGAAATCTATGATAATTGGGATTTTCGAGGGGCAACAGTTACTTATACCAAACAAACCAAACAATTCTGGGTTCGGCTAGTTTTTGAACATCCAGACCCAGAAAAATTAGAACATGGCGACGTACAAGGTATAGATAGAGGCTTATATCATCTTTGCTCTACCCATGACGGTAAATTCTTCTCCTCAAACAAGATTCGGGCTACTCAAAGACGTTACTTATACAATCGAAAACAGTTGCAGCAAAAAGGCACTCGTTCGGCTAAACGTAGATTAAAAGCTATGTCTGGTCGTGAGAAGCGGTTCATGCGAGATGTTAATCATTGTGTAAGTAAAGAGTTAGCCAATCAACCAGAATATCGGATATTTGCTCTCGAAGACTTATCAGGAATACGCAACATCAGAAGAGGCAAGAAACTGAATAAATGGCTATCTAGTTGGCCATTCTCCATGCTGGAAGATTTTTTGACCTACAAAAGTGTAGCATTAGGAAAAAAAATAGCGAAAGTGGATGCTAGGTACACCTCTCAACGATGCAGTCGGTGTGGCTATTGTTACAAAGCTAATCGGAAAAAGTCTAGGTTTCACTGCCGTTCTTGCCATTTTGAAGCGCATTCTGATGTTAACTCAGGTTTGAATATCCGAGATAATTACTTCCTTTCCTCTACCAATTGGTCGGAGGAACAGGTTGCTGTCAATCAGCCAATCGTAACAACCTAGTGGTTAGTTACAAGCGACGTGGGCTTGTCCCCGTCGTAATTGACTTACGCGCTTAACAGTGAAGGAAACCCCGGCGTATGGCAGTCAGACTCTACCAGTTCCAATACTTCTGCACTACCAACCGGTTTAGTCAATGGGGAAACTGCCGTCGCTTTAGACGAAATTGACAACGCTATTTATACAGGGACAACCAGTGGCACAAAAGAAGAATTACTCGCTGCCATTAGCGATAAGTCTAATTGGTCTGGAAACAATAGTACCAGACAAACCATCCCAACAAACGCTTTCAGCGTAACGGGTAGTGGTTCTAATGTTGTCATCAATGAAGTGTACGTTAGTCATACGGGAACAGACGACTCCTAACACCTTATTTGTTACTGAATATTTCAACTTAGATCGGTTTGGGGAAGTGGTTTTATCCTCCGACGGTGCCAGTAATGAAGTAGGAACCGATGGTCGTTTAGAACAATATACCGATTTTAATGCTCCAGATGTGACTGGTTTTGCTGCTTATCAAGAAGCGATCGCAACAAGACGCATTGTCTTAGATGATGGTCAAACGGTACAGAACCCTGATCCTATTATTCATGGACGTGGTGGCAACCCCCTCAGTTCTACCAATACCTTAAGGGGTGGTGACACAGTTAATAACCTTTCTGGTGTTCTTAGCTTTGGGTTTGGAGAGTATCGTATTCAACCAGTTGCTCCGGTTGATTTTCAACCCACAAACCCCCGTCCCGCAACCCCCGAAGATGTGGGAGGAAGTTTAAAAGTTGCCAGTTTTAATGTTCTTAACTTCTTTACCACGTTAGATGTAACTGGAAACCCTGGTAGCGGTCCTAATAATCTTTCTCCTCGGGGTGCTGATAACCAAGCTGAGTTTGACCGTCAGTTGGAGAAATTAGTCACAACCCTGGAAATTATCGATGCTGATATTGTTGGGTTAGTTGAGTTAGAAAATGAATTTGGTTCCGATCAAAATGGAGATGGCCAGTTTGCCATTGATACATTGGTTAATGAACTGAATAACCGAGTCGGTGCAGGGACTTATGCTTACGTCGATCCAGGAGTTCCTTTTGTAGATACAGGGGATGCCATTTCTGTTGGTGCTATTTACAAAACGAATAGTGTTCAAATTGCTCCAGGAACAACGGTAGAAATTCTCACAGATTCTGATTTGCCTGCCCTTGGTTTAAGTGGCACCGTATTCGATGGGGTAAGTACCAACCGCGCACCTATGGCGGTTACTTTTGAAGAATTAGGTACTGGGGAACGCTTTACTATCTCTGTCAACCACTTTAAATCTAAAGGGGGTACTGGTTCAGGAGATGATGCGGATATTGGAGACGGCCAAGGTAACTTTAATGGAACCCGTTTACGAGCATCTCAAGCTCTCAATGCTTGGTTAAATACAGATCCCACTGGCAGTGGTGATAGTGACTTTTTGATTGTAGGGGATCTCAATGCCTATGCTCAAGAAGACCCCATTACATTCTTAGAAGCACAAGGTTATACTGATCTTGCTGAACAATTTGTTGGTAATGACGCTTACTCCTTCGTATTTGACGGTCAGTTTGGCTATCTTGACTATGCTTTAGCTAATTCTACTCTGATCGATCAAGTAACAGGAGCGACAGAATGGCACGTCAATGCAGACGAACCAGACGCACTTGATTATAACCTGGACTTTGGACGAGATCCCAGTCTGTTCAACGGTCAAGATCCCTTTCGTAACTCCGACCATGATCCGATAATAGTTGGTTTAAATTTGAACAGTTCCACCCCTGGAGAAGTAATAGAGGGGACTGCTGATCGAGATAATTTGACAGGAACGGATGGTAATGACACGATCACAGGTTTCCAAGGTCGAGATACAGTAACTGGGGGTGCTGGTGACGATACCTTTGCTTACACAAGTATTGTAGATGGAGGGGATATCATCACTGACTTTGAAGTAGGTAGCGATAAGATTGACTTATCTCAATTATTGGATGGTGTTGGTTTTGCTGGAATTGATCCCATTGCTGATGGTTATCTTGGTTTCAGTTCTCGTAGGGATGACACCATCGTTAGTATTGATCCTGATGGTACTGCTGGTACTGGACGTTCTCGCTCTTTCTTGTTAGTTCAAGATATCAATGTTGTTGCTCTAAATAATCCAGACAATTTCATTTTTTAATTGAAAATAAAGCGATCGCTTCATCAAAGGTGATCGCTTTAGTTTTCCTGTTCAAACCATCTCTCAAAACACACATTTACCTAATAAAACCATGACTAATTTATTTAACAAGTTTGCTTTGATGAGTGCAAGTACCTTTCTTTGCCTGACTGTTCCTGTTCATGCTGCTTCAATTACCTATAATTTTGAAGTTAGTATCGATTCTGGTTCTTTAGCAGGGGAAACTTATACTGGATCTTTTATATTTGATGATTCAGGGTTAACAGGAATCGGTGATGAATTTTTATCAGTCTCTCGAATTAGTTTTGATTTTGATGGGGTTAACTACACTGAAACTGATGATTCCTTTGGTCCTGAAGTTTTATTTTTCGATGGCGACTTCCTGGGATTGAGTTTTTCTACCGATGCTGAATTCTCATTGATACCAGGGTTCTTTGAGCTTGAAGAAGCTTTGTTTTCCTATAATCTCCCTGGACAAGTTGATGGTGCAGGAGACGTTAATTATAACCTTGTTCCTGAACCTTTAACGATTCTTGGTACTGTGACAGCTTTAGGATTGGGTGGCTTTTTTAAGCGTAAATTAAAATTATCTAATAAAAGCCAACGTAACTAACTACATCCAATTGATTGAACCTAAACTACTGTCTTTTGTTCGTTTCGTGTAGTTTGACTCAACTACCAATCTGAAACTGTGACAAGTTAGCCTATATAATAAATCATAGGATTATTATAGCGATGGGTTATAGATTTTAACAGAATGTCTACTACACAAAACGAACAACAACTAGAAAAAAACATAGAAACCCCCGAAGTTCAACCAAAAGATGACACCAAGGTAACTGCTGAAGCAGAAACAACTACCACTCCTCCAGATAGTGCAACTCCCCAAGAGGAAGTAGAGACTACTGTCTCTGAACCCTCTCCAGAAGAGTCCCCAGAAAGCATTATTACCGCCTTAACAGAACAAATAGAAGGCCTACAAAATAAATTGCAAGAGCAAGCGCAACAGTATGATTTGCTCAAAAACAGTCATATTCGCCTGACTGCTGAATTTGACAATTATCGTAAACGAACCGCTAAAGAAAAACAAGATCTAGAAACAATTGTCAAACGAAATACCATTGGAGAATTATTATCTGTGGTGGATAACTTTGAACGGGCCCGCAACACTATTAACCCTAGTAATGATGGAGAAGCCATGATTCATAAAAGTTATCAAGGGGTGTACAAAAATTTGGTGGATAGTCTCAAACGTTTAGGTGTGAGTCCCATGCGTCCCGAAGGTCAAGTCTTTGATCCCCTATACCATGAAGCGATGCTACGGGAATATACCGATGAATATCCAGAGGGAACCGTCATCGAAGAATTAATGCGTGGTTATCTGTTAGGAGATCAGGTTCTGCGCCATGCTATGGTTAAAGTGGCAGCCCCTAAACCCACGGAGGCTCCTAAAGAAACCGAAAAGCCTACTTCGGATGAAGCCACTTCAGCCGAATAAGTTAGGTAATTATCCCTAAAATCATAGGGAAATTAATGGGTAAGATAAAAATGAAGCAAAGAAGTCACAGGAACCATAGTGCTAAAGGCTAAGTAATAGAAAAGAAGACTCTAAACTATCTAGAGATAGGGTTTAACCTTGTTGCTGTCCCACAACGTCCTGTGACTTTTAGCGGATTGATCAACGATGAACGATTTAACAAAACAAGTGCTATGGGAAAAGTCATTGGCATTGACCTTGGAACCACAAATAGTTGTGTAGCCGTCTTGGAAGGGGGCAAACCCATAGTGATCTCCAACGCTGAGGGGGGACGGACAACTCCGAGTATTGTCGCTTTTGGTAAAGGGAATCAACGCT
>JASJDW010000260.1 GCA_030064955.1 Crocosphaera sp. | reverse complement strand
GTTAATTGTGTTTTAAAACACAATTAACTTGAATTTATCATTCATTCAATTTTTGACAATTCTCTTAAAAAAAACATCAGTATTATCTAGGATTTATATACATTTTCTTTATTAAAAGTTTATGTAAAAATTCATTTTAAAATCAATAATTAACATATTTTAATAAAAATACGTAAATAAAAAATCAATTTCAATAAAATTCATATAAAGATAGATAATTGTATTATCAGTAAATTAAGCATAAAAAAATAGAAAGGATTTATCCTTTCTATAAATTACTTTTTTCAACTAAAAGACAATAAACTTAATTTTAGAGATTAAGCATAGCTTGGTTGTCAATTAAAGCGGGGGTTCCATCAGCTTTAATAGCACTAAATTGTTGAAAGTAATGACGAAGTTCAGGCGGAAACTGAGGAAAATCAAAAATTCCATCTCCCGCTGCAATATCTGACCAAAAATCCCGTAGCAATGGGGCAAACTTTTCTGCTTCTTCAAGAGATACTTTTAACGGTGATGCTGTTAATAATTTCACCATAAAAGGAAAAGAGCGATCGCCTAACCACTTACGGGAAATGTTCTCTAAATTTTCCCATCCTGGCACACTTTTGACACGATGAGAGGTTATATTAAGGCTCAATGAACTGTTAAGAGGTCGCTTGACTTCAATGATCCGATAAGGATGGGGATAACTTACTAATGACCCCGTTGTAATTTCATAAATTCCTTGGTTATAAGCAATATCTTGAATGTGAAGATGTCCTGTAAAAATTAATTGACAGTTGGCAGATCTTAGCATTTTAAGTAATACAGAAGCATTATCGAGCATATATCTTTTCCCTAATTCATGGCGACTTTGTTGCGGTAAATGCTCGATCACATTATGATGAATCATCACTAGAAGTAATTGATCTTTAACTTGGGGTAATAATGTTTCTAACCAGGTTAATTGTTCATCATCTAAGCATCCTAACTGTTTTCCCTCCTCATTAAATTGATTAGAATTTAAACCAATAATTCTCACCCCAGGTAAAATTTCTTGAGTATAATATAATCGTTGCTTCTCATAACCGCAGTGATCGTAATAACTAGGGAATTCCTGGAACCCAATCTTAGTTTCTGTGGTATCCAGACTGGGAACATCATGATTACCAGGAACAACAAAAACGGGAAACGGTAGCGATCGCAAGCGTTTGGCTAACCAGTTATGGTTATCTATTTCTCCATCTTGGGTTAAGTCTCCTGGTACAAGCAGAAAATCTAAGTTAAGCTGTTCTAAGTGATTTAACACCTTTTCTAGAGCAAGAATACTGACTTCGACCATATGAAAACGTTTAGAATGATGTTGAATGGTGTGGGGAACCGCGACATGGGGATCGCTGAGAATAGCAAAGCGAAAGTTCATCACAAAAAAGTTCTTACATAAAGTGCATCTTTACTATTGAGGATAAAGAGGAGAGATTAGTTTTGGCAAGAGTCCGTGTCCGTCAACACGTTAACCCGTTAAGTGCAAAATATCGTAAACCTTTGCTTATACCTGAGTGGGAAACCATTTATCCTTGTCTCCATCAACCCCTTCATTTAGATATTGGTTGTGGAAGGGGAAAGTTTTTATTAAAGATGGCTGCATTATATCCTCATCTTAATTTTTTAGGCATTGAGATCAGGGAACCGTTAGTCATTGAAGCAAATGAACAACGCGATCGCTTACAATTATCTAACTTACATTTTTTGTTTGGTAATATTAATGTTTCCATTGAACTATTATTATCCTCTTTTCCCCCACAACAATTAAATTGTGTCAGTATTCAATTTCCCGATCCTTGGTTTAAACAAAGTCACAAAAAAAGACGGGTTGTACAACCCGATCTCGTCAAAGTGATCGCTGATTATTTAGTGGATAATGGATCTGTTTTCTTACAATCAGATATTCAAGAAGTTGCTGAGAAAATGGCAGAGAATTTTTTAGCTAATGCTTGTTTCACACGGCAACATCAAGAAACTTGGTTACAAGAAAATCCTTTTCCCATTCAAACTGAAAGAGAAATCGCCACCCTTAATAAAAATCAGCCTATTTATCGAATGTTAATCGGGAAAAAATTTCCTTGCAATATTGATTAAAAATCAAGTATAGGGAAACGACTGGTTGGCCGTTGATAGTCCCCTAACTGATTATCTAAATCTTCATAAGTTTCATTCAGTGTTCTGACTTTTGTTTCATACAAATCTAAGTTCAAACTGTCAGAATCTAAAGGAGTAGACGGTTTAGGATCAGGAAATTCTCCACCAAGTCCCCAGTTCCAATCTTCTATAGATCTTGATTCAACCCCACTTAAATCTTCACTAGATGTGGTGGCTAATGTATTGAAGTCAGAGGAACGAAGAACTTGAGAAACCGCATTAGGTGCGACAAAAATAACACTCAAGGTCATCAGAAAAGAGGGGATAATTTTCATTGCATTTCTGAGAATAAAACGATTATCTCCCCATGCCACACTTTGTTAATTTAACTCACATCTTGCACCTTTGTAATAAGGTTCTAAATTTTAGAATTCAGGAGTCAGGAGTCAGGAGTTCCTCACTTCGTTCCGGCGCAACAGCACAGGAGAATAAAACTTAAGTTATTCTAAGCAATTAAGATTTTCTATCAATCTAAAACTTCACAATAACTGTATTTTAGTTTTCTTGTTTTTTGTTGCCTGTTGCCTGTTGCCTCTAATTATTAGGTATTTTTGTGCCAGTGCAAAATGTCAGTTTAATAAAACTACCAGGGAATTATTACCCTAATAATCATTATAAATCAACTCTCAAACTATTAGAAAAGGCTAAAATGTTATTTGATAATTATTTATTTTTCTTTACAATAAATGACGAGCTTTAATTTGTAAATATTGCGTCACTAATGGTTCACTGATTTGATTAGCGGGTGCATCTAAAACTAAAATCCCTTTTTGTTTGAGTTTAGCTAAAGCAACTTGACGTTGAGACAGCATATCTAAGGCTACACTACGGTTATAAAGATCCTCAAGGTTTTCAGTGGAACCATGAGCAATTTCATCTAATAAAGGATCGCGCAGGGTGACACAAAAAGGCAAATAACGAGGGGTTAACCGTTGCATTGCTGTTAATAATTCAGCAGAAGCAATGGTGTCAATAATATCAGTGATTAAAACCACTAAAGCGCGACGGTGTTGTTGATTCACCAATCGAGTGACAGAACCAAAATAGTCCGGTTCCTGTAAAACGGGTTGGAGAGGGGTTAAACGTTCCATAATTCTAGAAAATTGGTGCTGTCCCCTTTCTGGAGGCATCCACGTGACCACTTCTCGGTCAAACACGCCAATTCCGACAAAATCCCCTCGATTTAACCCTGTTAACGCTAAAGCGAGGGTGCTATTTAAGGCCCAATCAAACCGCTTTAATCCTTGAAGCTGTGCGGTCATTAACCGTCCGCGATCGAGTAGAATAATTAGGGTTTGTTCTCGTTCTTCTTCTAAAACGTTAACAATGGGACGAGTGCTTCTAGCACTAGCTTTCCAATTAATTAAGCGGGGATCTTCTCCACTGACATATTCCCGTAATTCACTAAATTCTGTCCCTTGAACCAGACGACGACGGGAACGGAGGGTTCCAGTATTTTCTAGACTAAGGCGGATCAGCAGCGATCGCAATCCCATTAAATCAGGATATACGGCCACCTTTTGCTTAGCTGGTACTTTCCAATCATACCAAGCCAATGCCCAAGGACTTAACTGTCTGATCCGAATATCTCCCCAATAAAATTCTCCTCTTTGATCAGGATAAATGGTGTAATGAAGATCTTGATGACTTTGATCGGTCATACTGGTAGCTAAAATTGGCACAGACACTGAAAATTCTTGAGGATAGTTATCTTTAATAAGGACTGTTGCCGGCTTATAATTCGTTGTAACGGAAAGGGTTACTTTATTTTCTCTACCAATGGATAGTTTTTGCAGAGGATGACGAATCACTTTGACTCTATGGTTTTTTACTTTGTTACCATCTATCACCATCACTGTTAAAAAAGTGATATCAAATAAAACAAGTAAAATAAGACTGATTTGAACATTGAATAATGCCACTAATGTAGCGACTAATAGAGCAGTAATTAAGATAAAATACAATCGTTTAGCTGGTAAAATCATGAGCAATCAATCATTAAAACAGTTAATGGGACTTAAACAATATCAAAAGTCAAATAACTAACTCCTAACTCCTAACCCCGAACTCAGGTTAGTTATCTAGGAACAGCAACTTGTTGAAGAATTGACTCAATTATTCCTTGGGGTTTTAATCCTTCTAATTCAGCTTCTGGATTGAGAATTAAACGGTGACGAAGTAAGGGAATGGCAATGGTTTTAATATCATCTGGAGTCACATAATTACGACCATCAAACCAAGCTTTTGCTTTACTGGTTTGTAACCAAACTACCGCAGCACGGGGGGAAGCACCCAAAGCAATATCAGGATGTTGACGGGTTTTTTCCAGTAAATCTAATAAGTAATTAACAATATTATCTTTAACTTCAACTTGTTGTACTGCTTTTCTCGCCGTTAAAATATCTTCAATAGTTGCTATGGGTTGCAACTTATTTAAGTCAGTAGATTTGCCTTGAAAGCCTGTTTTTGCTTGAATTAACATTTGTTTTTCAGCCGAACGTTCAGGATAATCAATCAATAATTTAAACAAAAATCGATCTAACTGAGCTTCTGGAAGGGGATAAGTTCCCTCAAATTCTAAGGAATTTTGTGTAGCAATGACCCAAAATAAAGGAGGTAATGGTAGGGTTTTACCATCTAAGGTAACTTGTTGTTCTTCCATCGCTTCCAGGAGAGCAGACTGGGTTTTAGGAGGGGTTCGATTGATTTCATCTGCTAATAAAATCTCTGTAAAAATTGGACCTTCTTTTAGGGTAAAATTACGAGTATTAAAATCGAAGATATTAGTTCCTAAAATATCTGAGGGTAAAATATCTGGTGTTAGTTGAATCCGTCGAAACTCTGCATGAATAAGTTTCGATAAGGCTTTCACTAATAAGGTTTTTCCAGTTCCTGGAACCCCTTCAATAATAACATGACCGCCACTCAATAGGGCAATCAGAAGTTGCTCAATAATAATAGATTGACCAATGAGAATTTCTTCGAGGGTTTGACGAATGATGAGGAATTGGTTATTATCTGTTGTCATTTTTCGATGGGTTTGGATTAATTTCTTGATAAATAGTTTGCCATTTTTTCATCCATTCAAGCAACCTTGCATCGCTTAAGGGAGGTTTTGTCGTGGAGAATTTCAGCAAAGTTTCTAAAATTTCAGGTGATTGTTTTGTCTGTTGACTCCAAGCTTGAATCACACTATCTAAGTCCTGTTGATCTGCTTTGAGTCCTAATTGTTTTTGTAGTTGTAATTGTTCTGCTTTTCCTATAGTTTTGATCACAAATTCACGACTTTCTGCTTTTTGTAAAACAGTGGCTAATGCGTTTATATATTCTTGACTATTATTAGTTGCTTTCTGTTCTATTCGTTTATTTTTTGCCAAAGGATTATTATTGACGAAAATGAAAATTACAATTAGCAATAATCCTTGAATCAGAATAATTAAAAATGGAGTTTTTAATAAATAAAGAAAAACATTATTATTTTCTTGGGTTTCTTTTACATCTTTATCTTTGTAACCGTGTATATATTCATCCACTAATATTTGAGACGGTTGAGAAGATTCAATTAAATTAGCCAGAAGCTCAAAATTTCCAGGAAAAGATTTGTAAGCATTAGCTGCTAAATAAGGGGTTGTACTATAAATTAATCGTCCTTTTCCTCTATTTTCCTGCTCAATAATTGCCCCAAATTCATCCTTAAGAATAGCTTGATTATATTCCCTTATTCTGCGAGTTGTTTCAATCTTAACTTGACCAAAATCCGTATCATGTTTGGTACTAAACTCCGCTTCTGTTACAGTACCTCGGCGTGCTAAAATCACTAAAGTATTACCTTTTTTTACCCATTCAAGTTCAACTTCATTAACTAAATATTGCGGTAATTTGCCATAAACTCTTAATAAAGTTATGGAGTTGTCTGAATCGGTTTCTGCTAAATTTGTAAAAGGGTTTTTCCATCTTTCAATAGGGGTTTTTCTTGGCTTCATAAATTCATACCAAGCTGCATATCCATCGGGAGAAACTGCAAAAGTAGACCCATTCATTGATTGATTACGAGTGGGAGCAACTAACAAGGTTAAAAGAATAATAAAACCGATAAATAGACTGCTGAACAACCATAATTGACGACGGGATAGAATCATGATTTTTCAATTTTCTCATAAGCTTGCCAACAAGTTTCTACTAAAGAGAGGGAAGCAGGAAAATTGCCGAAGCAAAGTTCTTGATGTATCTCTAGTAACTGTTGATAGGGTTGGGATTGAGGAATTTTTTCTATTATTTTCCTATACTCTCCATCAGTGCGACTCGATTGGTGCGGTACAATTTTTCGCTCATGTAATTGTTGTAACATAGCTTGATATAAACATTGACAAGTTTGTTGATAATTTCCCTGTTGTTGTGCTTGTTGTGCTTGAATAATCCAATCCTCAAGAGAACTATTTTGAGTAGACTGTTGGACTGATTTGATAATCCTTGGTGTTGTATTAAGTTTGATGTTTCGTTTGTACCATTTTACCCACTGCTGTCCTTTCCAAGTTATCCAAATCAATAAGCAAGCAATAACTCCCCAAAAAATAAGATGAGTGATAACTTTAACCAATGGAGAATCTAACCAAGAAGGAAAAGGGATATTAGCAAGATTATTACTCAATTTCATCCCAATTAATTCCCACCTTTCTGAGATTCTTTGTTGCCATTGAGAAATTTGCCATCCTAAATTATTGGTTTGTACAGAAAGCTCTGACATCCGCTGTTCCCAGACTCTAATCCCTATTGTCTTACCCTATCTTACCGTTAAAAGTAATGGGGTAGGTTAAGACGATCTATAAAGTTTGCATTATGGATCACACCAAATCAAGTAAAAACAGCTTATACTTAGAATTGTTACCAATATGTAACAAAACGCAATCTTTAACGGATTACTCTCAACCATTATGATTGTTTCAACTTCAACGAAACCATCGTCTCAAGATACACAAACTTTACAAGAAGTCTGGTCAAGACTCAATGCTCACAGTTGTCCTTATGAGTACAATTTTCATATGCACACCATTTGTTCCGATGGACAATTGACTCCTGAACAACTGATTAAACAAGCTGCACACATTGGACTTAAAGGGTTAGCAATTACCGATCATCATTCCGTTGAAGGTTATAAAATTGCTCAAAACTGGCTCAAAAAAACATCTTTAGAAGAGCCAAAGAGAAGTTTACCCCATTTGTGGACAGGAATTGAAATTACTTCTCGTTTACTTGATATTGAAGTTCATATCTTAGGTTATGGTTTTAATCCCGAACATCCAGTCATTGAACCCTATGTTTGGGGAGAATCTCCCATAGGAAATCAAGGGTTAGCTAGTACCGTTATTCATGCTATTCATCAAGCGGGAGGAATGGCCATTTTAGCTCATCCAGAAAGATACCCTTATTCTGCTCAAAAAGTTGTTCCTATCGCAGTTGATCTAGGGATCGATGGGGTTGAAGCCTTTTATGCTTATAATAACCCCAAACCCTGGAAAACTAGCCCTCGTCAAACGGAAACCGTCTTAAATTTAAGTAATCTTTACGGACTCTATTACACCTGTGGTACAGATACTCATGGCGTTAACTTATTACAAAGGATTTGAGCCTTTCTTCCCTTTAATCATTTTCTGTTCAAAGACTTGACAAAACACCTTTAATCAAGGCATACTAAAAGATGGACATTATTTAATTCGGTTTTTGATCGAATTTCCTAGGGGCTATAACTCAGTTGGTAGAGTGTCACAATGGCATTGTGAAAGTCAGCGGTTCGAGTCCGCTTAGCTCCACTATTTTAATTGGTCAGATAAGTTATTCCTATTGTCACTGGAATCATATCATTTCGATGACGGAAACGATATATGAAATTGATAGAATAACCAAGGAGCAACAGTGAGCCAAACAAGGAAAATGCTCCAGACTCGTCCTGCTAATAGATTATAATCTTTCAATAGTTTTGTCCAAGACTCTTTAGCCACATAATGACCAAAAGAAAACTCAAATATCACCGTTAATACTAACCATAAACATCCTATGATAATTGCTTGAAAAGAGGATGTTAAAGGAAATAAAGAAGTTAACCCCCAAATATAAGCAGCAAATACAATGACTGCGGTTAACGTAGAAATTTGATGGGCCTGTAATTCTGTTACAAATTTCTGGTATGTTGTTTCTCTAACGATAGCGTTAAGAATGGCAATAATTATCATGGGAAACCAAGCTAATAGGTAAAGTTTGATCATGGTTAATACCTCCCATAGCCTATCTTTATTGTAGCGTTAAATTAACATACTTAATAGTGATGAAAACGAAACCCAACAAAACCTAATTTTAAACAAGGTGCAAGATTTGAGTTTAAGAAACTATATTTTTCCATCCCATCAACTTTTTCCCCAGACGAAAAACAATAGTATTTCCTAATCCTAATCTTTTAACCCCTTCTACTAAAGAAGGTTCCATCTCTTTGAGAGAGTCTAGCAAATGAGGACATTGTACAAAATCAAGACAGATAACAGTTGAATCGTTCCAGGGTTCACGGAAAATACGACACTGGGAAGGGAGAGAACCTATATAGGTACGGAAGCGGTTAATGGCTGCTTTTTCGAGTTCGTTACTTGTACACTTAGATGGTAGCTGTGGATTATTCATCGAAAATTTTGGGTTTGAAACCCCGTCCTTTAAGGATAAGAACGGCTTGACAATCCCCTAACGGGGGCGAGTTTTGAAATACCGATAAGGCCGAGACTCGCAAACTCGTTTGAAGTCCCTTACCGCAACACAACTAAGATGTCCTGTCCAACAGCACCTAACCAATTAGGTTTACAGATAGTCC
>JASJDW010000034.1 GCA_030064955.1 Crocosphaera sp. | reverse complement strand
GGTAAAGATCCATTCATGGCAAAATAGTCCCAAACCTCAGAACCATCTCCATTCGGATTCCATTTTCCCAGATAAAAAACCTCTACACTGGGATTAGTAACACTGGCAATACATATCTGTCCTTCTCCCTCTTGTACCTGTTCATGGGGTTGTATTCTATTAAGAATAAAACCCACCCGAAAGTTATCTTGTATCCACTGATTAAAATTTCCTGTACTATGACCCCATCTGGGTTGATATTCATACTCTGGACTGCCATCATCCCTAACGGTAATTTCAGGAGATTTAACCGCATTAGTAAACCACCCCACAATATTTTGCCAGGTGAGCATAATACTGAGGGTAATGGGTTTATCCGTAGGGTTTTTAACCGTCCATTCAAATACTCCAATAGGATAACTGGTCTCTTGATAGTTATTGGGAATAATGGGAGAAAATTGTTCACAATAAATCTCGGCTTGAAACACTCCTTCATACTGATACCAACTACAGGGATAAAGTGCGGAGTAAGTTCCCTTTTCTTTGGGATACCAAGACCAACAGGATAGGGTGTTATCTTCTGGGGGTTCTGTTGCTAACGCATAAGCTTGCGCTGTCCCATCTTCTAATTGTTCAAAAATACTAAATTGACAAGATGGGATACTTCTAAAAATATGTTCCCCCCCATCTAAATGCCAAAGGTTAAAATCACCGCGAGGCGATCGCCCAATACAACCGGCACCAAACCCACCGATCGGCATTCCGTGCCATGGACCGTCATCTAAATTACTAGCATAGCGTACTGTGTAGGGATGATCCCATCCTTGACCGATAGGACGTTTCCAAGCGCAAGAAGGGATATTGGGGAGGGAAAATAAAGTCTTCATGGGGTTCTATTTTAGAATATGACGGTCATTCGGAACAGTAATCAAAATAAACCTTATCTAAAAACCTATCTAGTCGCAATTTTCATCTGCATAGAATAAAGAGTATTGAAATTTTCATACACTTAATTGAAAACTGCTTTAGGAGGGGGTTGGTAAGCTTTCTAGATAACGTAGAAATTCTAATAATTCCTCATCAGATAATACTTGACGCGATCGCTTTCCATAAGTTTTGATTAAATATTCTCGACCTTGTTCTGTTGTCCATTTTAATCGCTTTAGTTCTGCATTAGAACGGGCAATGATTTCTGAGAAATCCAGAGGTTCTTCTACTACAGGCTGATTTTCCTCAATTGCAGGTTCTTGGATAGTTTCAGCAATTGGTAATGGGTTTTCCTCAATTGCAGGTTCTTGAGGAGTTTCAGGAATTGGTAAAGGTTTTTCTTCTATTGCAGGTTCTTGGGGAGTTTTAGGAATTGGCAAAGGTTCCTCTTTTATTTCTGGTTCAACTGCTTCTACTTTCTTAGAATTTGAAGAAGATTTTACTCGCTTTTTCGATGATTTAGTGGAGGTTACAAGGGTAGGTTCTTCTTCTTTTTTTATTTCTTCTATCTGTTGATTTACTTCTTTTTTAGAAACAGGTTCAAGAGGTTTTTCTGGGGTGGGTGATAATACTTCAACTGTTGGTTTAGGTTCAGAATTTTGTTGGGGTAAAGAAACAATCTTTTCTGATGATTCAATTGGTTTATTATCCAGTATAAGACTATTTAATGCTCTTTCTATGGCTCGATCTTCTGCTATTTCAATTTTATTATCCGCTGCTAATCCTGTTCCTAATGTTATCCCTTTATTCTGTAATGATACCCTAACAATATACTTACCATGATCGATGGTAACTAACTCGCTGACTAAACTTCCTTCAGGGTAATGTTTTCGGAATTGGCTTAACATAATCAATGCCTCTTTGTTCCCAGTTCTCTTTTTAAGTTATCTTGTACTATTATAACAGAAATTATACTCAATTTAAGTAACCGAGGCCGTAGCCTCGGAAAAAATAATCTAGGGAGTTAGATTCGTTATGGTTGACCCTTTAAGCATTAAGTAATTCTTTTAATGTTTCCGTTTCTAAACGGGGTCCATAACAAGTAACAATACGAGAAGAAGCACGGGAGGCTAAATCACCAGCTTGAGCATAACTCATGCCATGGGTAATGCCGTATAAAAAAGCTCCAGCATACATATCTCCTGCACCTACCGTATCAATTGCTTCTACAGGATAAGGGGTAATTTCTATTAATTCTTGTCCATCGAAGACCACTGAACCCTGTGATCCTCTGGTGATAGCAAAACCTTGGGATAGATTTTTAAAATAGGCGATCGCTTCAGAAAACTCTTCCGTATCTGCCATTTTTAACGCTTCTGATTCATTAGAAAAAATAAAATTTATCTTGTTTCCAATAATTTCTAATAATCCCTCCTTAAAGAAGTCAACCATATTAGGATCAGATAAGGAAAAAGTGATTTTAACCCCAGAAGTTTCAGCAATTTCTCTGGCTTTAATGGCAGCAGCTTTAGCCGTAGGAGATGTGACTAAATAGCCTTCCATATAAAGGTATTCAGAATCCGTAATGGCTTCAGGAACCAATTCTGTTTCAGATAAACTACCACTAATTCCTAAAAAAGTATTCATAGTGCGATCGGCATCAGGCGTTACCATCACTAAACATTTTCCTGTAGTTCCATCTACTTCTTTTTCATCGTGAACATTGGTATCTAAACCGCAGTTTTGTAAGTCTTCTAAATAAAAAAATCCGGATTCATCTTTGGCCACTTTACAAGAATAAAACCCTTTTGCACCGAATTGACTTAACGCGACCATGGTATTAGCAGCGGAACCCCCACCACTTTGCTTACAAAGATTCCCATTAAATTTAGCAATGATTTCCCCTTGACGGACTTCATCCACTAAAGTCATCACTCCTTTATCAATCTTTAATTCTTGTAGTAACTCAGGAGTCACGCGGAACTCCATGTCAACTAAAGCATTACCGACACCGTAAACGTGATACTTTCTACCCATGAAAATCCTCTAGTTGTGCTTGCAATCTTCACGATAATATAACAATTTTCCAAGTTTAGACAATTGATACTCGTTAAATAGTCTCCAACCCTAGACTTATAGGGTATGTGGGGTTTATCATTAGAAGAAATGGTTGAACCATAAGGAAAAGTCAGTCTATTGATATTCCTTAATCTCTTATTCAGTGCCGTCCGAAAACCCCTTTAATGGAAACTCAAGCAATTGTCGAGCTATTCCCCCTGTTTAGTGTAGCGAATCCCGAAACGTTAGAATGGATAGTGTCTGTGGTCGATGAAGAAAATTATGGTCAGCAGGAAGAAATTATAAAAGAAAATGACTGGGGAAAGGCGGTTTACTTCATTGTATCGGGTTGGGTCAAAGTCCGTTCTCGTTACAATAATCAAGAAGTTGTTTTAGAAATTCTTGGTAAAGGAGATTTTTTTGGGGAAATGGAGGTTTTAGACGAGTCTCTGAAATACATAGACGTAATTGCTCTTTCTGATGTGGAATTACTGAGTATCTCAGCCCAACGTTTTTTACAGATATTGTTTAAAGATCCTCAAGTTCATCATAAAATGTTGCAACTTAGTGTTAGACGAGTTCGTCACCTGTATCGTCGATTTCAATTACATCAACAAACTCCAAAAATTAAGCTCATTAAAACTTTAATTAAGTTAGCAGAAGCTTATGGTAAATTAATAGAAGAAGGGGCAGAAATTTTCAATATTCCTGACCAGGATATAGCTGATATTGCTGATATTTCCCTTACTGAATGTCAACAAATTATTAGCCAATTACAACATCAAGGATGTCTTGAAAGTGATCCATTTCGTCAAGTTTTGTTTTTAACAAATCTTAAGCAACTCAACCATTTTGCTAAACAAATTTAATAATGACTCAATCAACTATTACTGAGACCAAGAAACCTCAAAATCCCCTACCTATTTTAACTTATTTTGTTAAAATGACCCAACCCAATTCTCATTTGTTTGAGGTAGGGTTACAAATTGAACACTGGTCAAATCCCATGCTGAATTTAAAAATGCCAGTGTGGACACCAGGGTCTTATTTAGTTAGAGAATATGCTCGACATATTCAAGATTTTAAAGCGATATCTAAGGATAAACAAAAAAAGCTTCTCAGTCAAAAAGTAAGTAAAAATCATTGGGAAGTAGAAACCAAAGAAGTTGAAAATATTCTGATTACTTATCGGGTTTTTGCCAATGAATTAACCGTAAGAACCAATCACTTAGATAATACTCATGGCTATTTTAATGGGGCTGCTTTATTCTATTTTATTCCAGGATTAGAAACCACTCCCATTACTGTTGAAATTATTCCCCCTAATGCTAGCTGGAAAGTTAGCACTGCTTTACCCACTATTCCTGGAAAAGTTAATCAATTTTATGCTGAAGATTTTGACACATTAGTCGATAGTCCTTTTGAAATTGGTAATCATGGTATATATTCCTTTGAAGTCTTAGGAAAACCTCATCAGTATGCTATTTGGGGAACCGGTAACATTCAACCCAACAAACTCATAGAAGATACTCAAAAAATTATCGAAACAGAAGCTAAATTATTTGGTGGTCTACCCTATGATTATTATTTATTTATTCTCCATCTAACCCAGAACAATTTTGGCGGTTTAGAACATAAAAAATCTTGTTCTTTAATCTATTCTCGTTTTTATTTTAGAGATACAGATAAATATAATCGTTTTCTTCAATTAGTCGCCCATGAATTTTTCCATTTATGGAATGTCAAACGCATTAAACCAAAAGCAATAGAAACCTTTGACTATGAACAGGAAAATTATACTCCTTCTTTATGGTTTTCTGAAGGTACCACCAGTTATTATGATATGCTCATTCCTTTGAGGGCCGGAATTTATGATGCGCCAAAGTTCTTGGAACTTTTAGGTAAAGATATCACCCGTTTTTTAACTACCCCAGGCCGTAAATTTCAACCCTTAAGTGAATCAAGTTTTGATGCTTGGATAAAATTATATCGACGGGATAATAACAGTGATAATTGTCAAATTTCCTATTATTTGAAAGGAGAATTAGTTTCCCTTCTCTTAGACTTATTAATTCGGGCGAAACATCAAAATAAACGATCTTTAGATAACGTTATGGTTCAAATGTGGGAACAATTTGGAAAAACAGAAATTGGTTTTACTCCCCATCAATTGCAACAAGTAATTGAATCTGTCGCAGATATGGATTTACAAAGCTTTTTTAACTTATATGTTGATAGCACAGAAGAATTACCATTTAATAAGTATTTAACTCCCTTTGGTTTACAGCTTAAACCCAGTACAGAAGATGGGAATATTCCCTATTTAGGCATTAAAGTTCAATCGGAAAATAATAAAGAAATTATTAAATTTGTCGCGAAAGGATCTCCTGCTTCTGTAGAAGGAATAGATCCAGAAGACGAATTATTAGCTATTAATGGAATACGGGTGAAGGCCGAAGACTTAAATCAACGTCTTAAGGATCATCAACCTAATGAAATCATTTCTGTAACAGTGTTTCATCAAGATGAATTAAGAACCATCTCTATTACCTTAGGCCAACCTCAACCCAGTGCATATGAGGTAGTTCAAATTGAAAATCCTTCACCACTTCAACAGGAAAATTTAAGGGGTTGGTTAGGAAAAATTTAAAGGAAATATTGAGCAAATTTAGGGTTATAATAAAAGTCTTGGATAGAAGGCTATCTGAGGCGATGCAAGGATAACGGAAGACAAGATGCACAATTTTCTGCCAATTGCTTATTTTGAGAACCAATTTGTACCCTTTGAAAATGCTAAAATTTCGATAGCAACCCATGCTCTACATTATGGGACAGCAGCTTTTGGTGGAATGCGTGGAATTCCTGACCCTGAAAACCCTGAAAAAATATTATTATTCCGTTTAGATCGTCATTGTCAACGTTTATGTCAAAGTGCGAAGTTTCTCAATTATGAATTATCCCCAGAGAAACTACAACAAATTATTATCGATTTTGTTAAAAAAAATAAGCCGAGTCAGTCCTTTTATATTCGTCCTTTAGTGTACAGTTCAGGACTGGGAATTGCCCCAAGACTTCACAATATTGAAAAGAACTTTTTTGTCTATGGTTTAGAAATGGGGGATTATCTTTCTCCTGATGGAATTAGTTGTCGCATTAGTTCTTGGACTCGTCAAGAAGACCGTAGTTTTCCCTTAAGAGGTAAAATTAGTGCTGCTTACATTACCTCTGCTTTGGCCAAAACAGAAGCGGTAGAATCGGGGTTTGATGAAGCTATTTTAATGAACTCTCAAGGGAAGGTTTGTGAAGCAACGGGAATGAATGTTTTTATTATTAGAAATGGCACGTTAATCACCCCAGGATTTGAACAAGATATCCTAGAAGGAATTACTAGAGATAGTATTTTAACTGTGGCTAGAAATCTCGGAATTCCCACCATTGAACGACCGGTTGATAAGTCAGAATTATTTATTGCTGATGAAGTCTTTTTATGCGGAACTGCTGCCAAAATTGCCCCCGTTAAACAAATCGAAACCTTTAAACTGCCGCCTCACCGTCCTATTACTGAAAAATTAAAAGATAAGTTATTTGCCATTACTGAAAACAAAGATCCAGACTATGGAGATTGGGTTTATATTGTTGATTTAACTTAAACTGAACTCATCTTTATTTCCGTGATTTTAGACTAACATTGTTGTACATTTTGTGCTAAAGTAGCATTAACTTTTATCATCACTATGGTTGAAGTTAGCATTCTAGCCTAAATTTCTTAAGATTATGTTATCAATTTATCTTTTGTCCCACTTCTCATACTTGCGAAGTACAGTAATTTATTAGTTTAGAGTAACAGATAATAGATTGAAATATATATTATTTAGAAAGTGAGTTAAAACAATTATCAAGTCAACCCTAGTTATTAATTATTTAGATGGATACCCATAACCCCATTCAACCCCCTGTCTCACTGTGGATTCTGGTAGCAAGAACAGACGTTCCCTATATGCTACATACCATTCCTCATCTAATCCGTTCTTGTAATTATCCGTTTGTTGAGCGGGTTTTAGCCATGGATACCGCCCCACTGATTGGGGAAAAACGGTATAGATATGATACAGGAAGTCAAGAACAATTAGACCAAGTTTGTCAAACATTGATAGACCAAGGAATCATGGACAGGGTGGCTAAAATTGATTACGATCCGAACCTTATTAAAACAATTTATGAAAAGTATTTTGGCCCTGAACAAGCTCCCAAAATGCTCAATCATACTCATAATTGGAAAGGGTCAACCGTATATGCTTCTTTGTACTGTATTGAAGCAGCAAAAAGCGATTATTACCTACACTTTGATGCTGATATGCTCTTGCATCAAGAGTCAGGATACGATTGGATTACAGAAGGGATAAAATTGATGGATTCTGTGCCAACCATTGCCACTATTCGTCCTTTTTGTGGACCGCCTCATCCTGAAGGAAAAATTATTCATGCACCCACTTTCTTTAAGGATAAAAGAGGATTTTATGGACATAAATTTTTTAGCATGAGAGCTTATTTAGTGGATAGAAATCGATTTCCTCAACTGTCTCCTATCCCTTTGCTTTGGAAATTTCCTCCTTTGTGGTCACGATATTTACCGCAACCTTTACAATCTTTAGCTGCGAAAATTGAAAAGAAACTACGTCGAACAAGAGGAGGGGTTCAAGGAGCTATTGAATCGTTTGAACCCATGACCAGTAGACGGTTATCAGAAACGGATTTTGTGAGGGCAAATTTGTCCTCTACCCGCGCATGGACCATTCATCCCCCTAAACATACGGCGGAATTTATTCGAGTTCTTCCGCAACTTATTAAACTGATTGAACAGGGAAAATATCCTTTAGAACAAGCTGGTTATTATGACTTGATTTTAGATTCATGGCAGGATCTTTTGGATAATAATTCTGTTTTATTATAAAAATAATAATTATTGTAATCAGCAACTCATCTTATTTTCAAAAAACGGAATTAACCTATGAGCAATTTAAGAGAATCTATTAGACATTTTAAAAACGATATCATTTATCGATATTATCATTTTAGGATTACTAGGAGTGATAATCCTGAGCAGGTTGTTATGAAAAAGGAGCCATATAAAGTCCTTTTTATTTTAAGTCATATGCGTTCTGGGTCGTCTTTGCTGACCCATATTTTAATTTCTAATCCAGCGATTAAAGGTTATGGAGAAAGTCACATTCAATATCAATCAGAAGCTGATTTAAAATCATTATTGTTTAAAGTATATTTTCATAATCAAGAATTTACCAATTTTCAAGACTTAGGTAAATTGAGAATGAATCATACTTATATTCTAGACAAACTTTTACATGATAAAAAATTATTAGATAAAAATCTTTTGAAATTAGACAATTTTTATTTTATTTTTTTGATTAGGGAACCCCACCGAAGTTTAATAAGTATGCTGGATCATAAACCTCATTGGACTGAAAAAGATGCAGTTAATTACTATACGCAACGCTTATCGAGCTTATCAGAATATGCTCAAATTATTAATAGTAAAGAGCGAAGTCTTTTCTTAACTCATAATCAACTCATTCATGAAACAGATAAAACCTTAAAATGGTTGCAAAATTTCTTAAAAACCTCTGAAGAATTTTCCGAAAATTATCAAGTTTTAAAAACCACTGGAAACCGTAATGTAGGGGATTTTAAGGAGAATATTCGTTCTGGTCGAATTATTAGAAAAAGTAGAGATATAAATATTAATATTTCTCAAGAATCTCTCGAGAAAACTTTAGCTTGTTATGAGAAATATAGATTAGAATTATCTCATAAATGTACAATCATTGATTCTTAAAATATAATACTAAAACTAAAATTCATATCCAAATAGCTCAATTTCTTTTTGACATTTCTTCCTAACAAACTCCATTTGCTCTTGATTAAATACTTCAGAATAATGACGTTTATCATTGCGAATATTTCCTTTAGCATTTGGCATCCATCCATCAAAAGGAATGTTCAATTTTTTACAAATTTTTTCTAAATCTTCCATTAAGGTTTCATATTTACCAACGTAATCAACAGCAAGACGATTTTTCATGGTGTAAATCCCAAAATTATCATTAGGATTATTTCGTTGAAGAGACTCGTCTAAGGTTTCTGTTGTCCCCTGTTTTTTCATATTCCAGTAATATCGAGAAATTGCTTTATCCCAGGGATTACGAACAAAACAAAATTTATAGTAACCATACCAAATTTTCGCGCCTACTCCCCTTTTTACTCGACTTGCAGACATATGATTATAAAATGTCGTACTAATTTGAGGGATTTTTCTTTCTGTTATTAAATGATTAATATCTTCTAGTCTATACTCCCAAGGAGCAAGATAACGGGTATAATTTTCATAATTTTGTGGGACAACTCCCAACTCTTGTCTAATTTTTTCATCCGCAGAGGTTAAAGGGGTAATAATATCATCATTACCACAAAATCGTGACAGAGAAATTTCAATACTTGTACCGGCTGTTTTAGTTGTTTTTAAGAAAATATATTTATATTTGTGAGAGATTATCATCGTTTATTAACCAATATTCTTATTAATAGAGTAGCATAGTTTTAGATAATTGAAAGTCCAACGAAAATGAGTAAACATAAAGACGCAGTTATAGCAGTTTTGAATATAACTCTACCTACAGGCAACTTTTTGTCTAACTTCAAAATTCCTAGTAGGGGATAAACAGGTAAAGCAACAATTAATGCAACTAAAAATCTTAACGCTGGAGAAACATTCAACCAAATCTTAGTAATTCTTAACTGAGTAATGAATTGAGCAATTAAATCAGTTTTTTTAGGGATGTATATGACTTCCCAATTCAATCCACCATCAGTTGATTTATATAAATTAGCCATCGGTGATCCAAAACCATAAATTGTTTTATCTTGAGCATAATTAGGAGAAAAATGAATTGGAGATGAACTTGACATAACCATTTGGCCTAAAAAATACCTTTGATTAAAATCCCCTCCAACTTCCTCAAAAGTTGTTCCGGAATCCGTAGATTTTATTAAACCTAACCCTCGAACACTAGCAATAACTGTCTGATCATTCTGATAGTTTGGGGAAACAGCTAAAGCATCTATGTTAACATTTTCAATCAGAGTAATATTAGGTGATTGTTTCCATATTTTTCCCCCATCTATGCTTTTAAAAATTCCTTTGTTTGTTCCTGCAAAAATAGTCTGATCTTGACCATAGTTAGGGGAAATTGCTAATTGTAATAAAACAGCATCATTTAGGGAAGTCTTATTAATTATAATTTGCCAAGTTTGTCCTCCATCTATGGTTTTATATAATTTATTAACCCCTGAAATAAATAAGGTTTTATCTTCAGCAAAATTAGGAGAAATAACAACACCATTCGCTAGATGATCAAGTTTGGAAATAACAGAGAAAGTTCTTCCTTTATCTTTTGAGCGATAAATAAATCCTCCATTTTTTGTAATGATATATATTGTTTGATCATTAGCAAAGTTAGGAGAAGCGACCATATAAGTATCTCTTAAAATTCCTCGACTTTTACTAGAAATCATAACTTGTTGCCAAGATGTACCTTGATTGGTTGATTTGAATAATTTGTAAAGAAAGGTAGCAAATAAAGTCTGATCTTGAGCATAGTTAGGTGAGAAAATTAAGTCATAAAAACGTGAATATTCAATTTCTATTGCAGGATCAGAATCAGCTTTATAACTGGGTGTGGCAAATCCTCTGACCATTGGTTTCCAAGTTAATGCACCATCTTTCGAGATGTAAGCTTCTTTTTCATAGGTTCCGATCGCCACAGTTGAGTCATTTTTATAATTAGGAGAAACTGCTAAACTGGTTATAATTCTAGTAGATAATGTTTCTATTTCTTCCCAAGATTTTCCTCCATTTGTGGAAATAAAAAGTCCATCAAACCCCCCTATGAAAAGGGTTTGATCTTGGCCAAAAGCTTGCGAAATTTTCAAATCTTCAAAGTGAGGAACTGCAAACTGAGGTTCATCTGCTTGATGATCTTTGGTTAACCCTTGACTGATTTTTTTCCAAGTTTTCCCTTGATCTTTTGATTGAAAGACTCCATCATTCCAACTAGATAAAAAAATCAGAGAGTCTTGAGAATAATTAGGAGATGGAACAATATTTCTAATTTTTAGATCCGATAATCCTTGATTAGCTGCTGTAACTGATTTACCTAAGTTTTGTACTTTGAAAACTCCTGCATTTTCAGTTCCAATCCATATAATTTTATCTTGATTAAAAGTAGGAGAAAAAGCTAACGATTCAATTTTATTATTATTATTTAATTCAATAATATTCGTCCATGTTAAACCCTGATCAGATGACAAATAAACGTTACCCAAACTATCACTAATAGCCATTGTTTTTTCTTCATCTTCCGCAAAAGAGATGGCGGTTATTTTAACATCACTCATTACAGAACGCCAATTTTTTCCCCCGTCTTGGGTTAGATATAAACCCCCATCTTTACCTGAAGCTAAAACCAAATCTGGAGAATGAGGCGAAACAGATAATAAAGTAATTTGTTTATTATCTAACCCCTCATTGATTTTTTCCCAAGATAAACCCCCATCTTGGGAACGATAAATACCATCTCCTGATGCAGAAATATACAGAATGTTGGGATTTTTAAGAGAAATTGAAAGACTAGAAAAATCGAAATTGTTATCCAAACCTCGGAATAATCGATCCCAAGACTTTCCCCCATCTTCTGATTTTAATAACTGCTCTCTAACAATAATATAAATTCTATTATCTTGATGATAATTGGGGGATATTTCTACCTGTTTAATAACATCGTGGGGACGATGAGCATAAGCGGTTGGCATTCCAATTAATAAGCCAAAGAGACTTAAAATAACAATTAGAAAGCACTTAATCATGAATGACATTAGTTTATTGGGTAGCATTTTAAACTAAACTGATAAGTCTCTTTTCAGGAAATTAGTAGAATTGACTGTTAACTAGAATTGTAGTCTAATGTGTTTCTAATCGCTTAAAAAAATGCAAGATACTCTCGCGAACTGTTTTGTTTTTTTCTTGGTTTAACATCAGACGAAAATATCCAGAAAGTTTCAAAATTTGAGTAGGTGTTAATTGTTGTGTTTCTAAAAGATGTACGAGATTATCTATAGCGATTAATCGTTTTAACTCATTGGTATCTGTTAGCTGTGATACCCATTCTTGATATTGATGTTGCCGTTTTTTTCTTGGTAAATCAAATAATTGCCAACTCACTAAACCCAACGTTGAAAATGTTCCCAACCCTTGTAAAATCAATCCAGTAGCTAACCAACGGTTTTCTACATTACACCAGATAGATAAAGCAATATAACTGCTAATAACTGCAATCGTACCACCACTAACTGCGATCGCTAATTTTCCTTGAAAACTCTGCAAAAATTGATAATAATATCGCCATCGACTTCGCCAGTTAATGGTTTGAACCCAATACACCAACCCCATAAACCCAATACCCATCAGGGTAGCAGCCACCAGTTTTGGGTTCCACTTTAACATTAGGGTTGTTCCCCAGGAACCTATGACCCAAAGTAGCATTTTGCGTCCTTGTTTACGGTGCAACCAATAGGTCATCATGTACCTAAGTTGTCGCAAAGAAACGCCAGATAAGAGATCAAAAATGGGTTTAGAGCGCAATGAAACTTGCATTACCACAGATGCCAAAATAAACGTATGCTGATGTTTACTATATCGTTAATCTCTCTCAATTACACAATAAATAATATTACTCATACTAATGGTTTGAGTAGAGGGATCGAGACTTGGTAGAATAACCTGAGTTTGGGATAAGAAAATTGAGCAGACGATGGACAACAGAGAAGAAGGAAAAATAGATAGTCAATAATCAATAGTTATAGTTTTTACAATTGATGAACAACTATAAATTATGTTTGAAATTTAACACTCCTGACTCCTGACTCCTGATTAATTCTAAATTCCTTAAACCAAACTGACGTTAAAATAGGCAAGTTAAGGCTTCGGTCTCATACACTCCTAAGAAGTACGGGGTTTTCTCGCCCCTGTTTTGATAAATTCGCTACCAGATTATTTTATATTGAGCCATCATGCAAACTCTCGAAACACCCCAAACTTCCCCTAAACCTGAATTTGATACCACTATCCACCGTCGCCAAACTCGTCCCGTTAAAGTAGGAAATGTAACCATTGGCGGTGGGTTTCCCGTTGTTGTACAGTCCATGATCAATGAGGATACCCTTGATATTGAAGGGTCGGTTTCCGCCATTCGTCGTTTACACGAAATCGGTTGCGAAATTGTACGGGTTACGGTTCCCAGCATGGCCCACGCTAAAGCTTTGGCCGCCATTAAAGAGAAATTAACCCAAATTTATCAACCGGTTCCCTTAGTGGCCGATGTGCATCATAATGGCTTAAAAATTGCCCTAGAAGTAGCGAAGCACGTGGACAAAGTACGGATTAATCCAGGATTATACGTCTTTGAAAAACCCAGTGCCACCCGTAGCGAATATAGCCAAACAGAATTTGAAGAAATTGGGAAGAAAATTCGCGAAACCCTAGAACCTTTAGTGATTTCCCTGCGAGATCAAGGAAAAGCCATGAGAATTGGGGTGAATCATGGCTCTTTAGCAGAAAGAATGTTATTTACATACGGAGACACCCCAGAAGGAATGGTTGAATCAGCGTTAGAATTCATCCGTATTTGCGAATCCTTAGATTTCTATAATTTGGTCATTTCCCTCAAAGCATCCCGTGTTCCCGTCATGTTAGCCGCCTATCGCTTGATGGTGAAACGAATGGATGAATTTGGGATGGACTATCCCCTACATTTAGGGGTGACAGAAGCAGGAGATGGGGAATATGGTCGGATCAAATCCACTGCCGGTATTGGAACCCTTTTAGCCGAAGGTATCGGGGATACCATTCGCGTATCTTTAACCGAAGCCCCAGAAAAAGAAATCCCCGTTTGTTATAGTATTCTCCAAGCTCTGGGATTGCGGAAAACCATGGTAGAGTATGTGGCCTGTCCTTCCTGTGGTCGTACCTTATTTAACCTTGAGGAAGTATTACACAAAGTGCGAGAAGCGACTAATCATCTGACTGGGTTGGATATTGCGGTGATGGGATGTATTGTCAATGGCCCTGGGGAAATGGCCGATGCTGACTACGGTTA
This sequence comes from Crocosphaera sp., assembly GCA_030064955.1. Lineage (GTDB taxonomy): Bacteria > Cyanobacteriota > Cyanobacteriia > Cyanobacteriales > Microcystaceae > Crocosphaera. Next base: position 11,859 of record JASJDW010000034.1, on the reverse strand, counting down.
TGTCGGAAAACAAGCTGGTTATATTTCGCTTTACCGTGGCCGCGAAGAAATTAAAAAAGTCCCTGAAGAGGAAGGAGTGCAAGAATTAATCAATTTAATTAAAGCAGACGGCCGTTGGGTTGACCCGTAGTTTTTAGAGAGCAGGGGGAGCAGAGGGAGCAGAGGGAGCAGAGGGAGCAGGGGGAGACTGGGAGTCTTTAGAGACAAGGGAGATGGGGGAGACTATTCTTACTCCCCACACTCCCCACACCCTACACCCTACACCCTACACCCTACACCCCATCACCCTAAAACCTGAGAAGCGGCTGCAATACCAGCCCCAGACTTCCCTCCTTCATGACCTAAGGTTTGTAACGTTGCTTCTAAAGCTGCGATCGCCGTCAAAATATCCCGTTCACTGACAAAGCCTAAATGACCAATACGGAAGATTTTTCCTTTGAGGTGATCTTGCCCTCCAGCTAAAGCAATATCAAATTGTTGTCTCATGGTAGAACGAATAGCCTCAGCCTCAACTGTAGAAGGCATCACCGCTGTTACCGCGCAACTGGCTGCCTCATCAGGGGCAAATAAGGTTAACCCTAACCCTTTGACCGCAGCACGGGTGGCTTGGGTTAAGCGTTGATGACGGCTAAACATCCCTTCTAACCCTTCTGCTTTCATCATTTCCAAAGCTACCTTTAACCCGTACATAAGATTAACCGGAGGGGTAAAAGGAGAACTGTTTTTATCGGTGGCTTTTTTGTAAGCTCCCAAATCTAGGTAAAACTTAGGTAAAGTCGCCGTTTCGTAGGCTTTCCAAGCTTTAGGACTCACTGCCACAAACCCTAACCCTGGAGGGATCATATAGCCTTTTTGGGAGCCAGAAGCCACCATATCCAGTCCCCATTCATCAACTGGCACATTTACAGATCCTAAACTGGTGACAGCATCCACCATGATCAAAGCTTCCCCGTGAGCTTTCACATAACCATTGATAGTTTCCAGGCCGTTGAGAACCCCGGTAGAGGTTTCAGAATGGGTGATAATCACCGCTTTGATGGTTTTTTCGCTGTCCGCTTCTAACTTGGCTTTAAACGCTTCTGGGTCTAGGGGTTTACCCCATTCTGCGGTAATTTCCTCTACGTCCAAGCCAAACGCTCGGGCAATTTTTCCCCAACGCTCCCCAAACTTACCGTTATTCCCCACCAAAACGCGATCGCCAGTACTCAAGAAATTAATAATTCCGGCTTCCATAGCTCCAGTGCCACTGACGGTTAACATCAGCACATCATTTTGAGTTTGATGGAGCCATTTCAGGTTTTCTGTAATTTCCCCGATAATTTGACTAAAATCCCCACTTCGATGACCAATAGGGTGTTTAGCCATAGCTAATAACACACTTTCAGGGACAGGGGTTGGCCCTGGAATCATGAGCATCTGTTTATCTTGCATTAATTCTGTCTCCTGGTTATTCCTTCTAAAGTAATAATCCCCTGTTTAATAGAGATGAGAATGGTTGCTTCACAGGGAGTCCAACCATTTAGTTTATCCTGTCCTTTCCAGACTAAAAAAATCCTTGTCTTTCCTGGATTTTTTTAAGCTTTAATTCAGATTTTAATTCAGATTTTTTCCGTTAACGGATCGTGGTTTGAATTCATCGCCCCATCCACACTATTCAAAGACCAATAATATTCTGTGGGGATCTGGGTTTGTTGACAAATGGCTTCTAGTTGTTTTTGTTGCGCTCTTGCTTTGCGTAGGGTAACAATTAGTTGCTGTACTTGTTTTTGTAGGTTGGGTTCTTCATACGTCATGGCCAGAGTTTTCCGCTCGAGCAACTGTAGTAATAATTCGTAATGAACAAGAGAGGGAAGTGGAAGAGCTTTCATCAGAATTGTTGGTAATAAAATAATTAACAGAGTAAATCCAGAGCTTACTTCTACCATAAACCATTAAAGGCGATAAAAAGCTAAAAATTATCTCTAGGTTTATTGTTTAATAACAGACTCATGGCAATATGATGATTAAATCTTGTCAATTGTTCCTTTTAGAGACTTTTTTGATTACTTGAAAAGAGATAATTTATTAATTTATCCTTAGCAAACTTGTGGGTTATAAGTAATAATCTGGAGAATTATATGTTACTTATATTGCTGAATTATTTACCTTCTCAAGACTTGAGATTCAATTGTAACTTAGGAGTTAGTTAAAAAATGATGATCAAAAAGGTTGAACAGGGTGTAGGGTATGGGGTGTGGGGTGTGAGGTTCGCTCTTGTTGGGGATTCTAACCCCAACTAACCGAAGACACCGTAAAAGACGGTCGGGTATTAGAACCCATTGCTAGAAGGGGCAAAGTGTTCCCTTCTCTTCAAGGTATTAGGTATTCCCTACACCCTACACCCTACACCCGATCAGCGAAGCGATAAAATTAAATTCATGGAAAAACCTTCAGTTATTGGCCTCGATCTCGGTGGGACTGCCATTAAACTTGGACAGTTTCTAGAAGATGGTACCTGTATTAACGCCCTAACGGTTGCCACTCCCCAACCCGCAACCCCCGAAGCAGTGCTAAAAGCTATGGTAGAGGCGATCGCTCAACTGACCCCCCATCAAAACTGTCTTGCTTTAGGGGTAGGAACTCCAGGACCAGCAGACAAAAGGGGTAGAATTGCTAAAGTAGCCATCAACCTAGCCGGATGGCAAGATGTCCCCCTAGCAGACTGGTTAGAAGCAGCAACAGGACTGCCTACAACCATCGCCAATGACGCGAACTGTGCCGGGTTAGGAGAAGCTTGGTTAGGAGCAGGGAAAGACTATCAAAACTTGATTATGTTAACCTTGGGAACAGGAGTGGGCGGTGCGATCATCCTTGATGGCCATTTGTTTACGGGTCATTTAGGGGCTGCCGGAGAGTTAGGGTTAATTACTCTCAATTTTGATGGGCCAGTGTGTAATAGTGGTAATAATGGTTCCTTAGAACAATATGGTTCGATTCAAGCCATCCGTCGCATGACGGGAAAAGAACCAGCAGAATTGGGAAAATTAGCAGAAAACGGTCATAAACAAGCCTTGGAATTTTGGGAAAGCTATGGTTGTCTATTGGGTGCCGGTTTAGCTAGTTTAATCTATGTCTTGACCCCAGAAGCGATCATTATTGGGGGAGGAATTAGTGGTAGTACCCGTTTTTTCTTTCCAGCTACCCTAGAAGAAATAGAAAGGCGCGTTTTGCCCAGTTGCCGCGAAAATTTACAGTTACTAAGTGCAAAATTAGGTAATCAAGCAGGAATGATCGGTGCAGCTAAACTAGCTTGGGAATTAGTAGAAATTGAAGGAGGCAGGAGGGAAGATCTTTAGTTAAGTTAAAGGGTAGGGAGTGTGGGAAGTGATAGGGTGACGGGGTGATGGGGTGACGGGGTAATCTTGAGTGTGGGAAGTGTGGGAAGGGTGGGGAGTAAGAATAGTCTCCCCAGTCTCCCCCATCTCCCTTGTCTCTAAAGACTCCCAGTCTCTCCCCCTGCCCCCTGCTCCCCCTGCCTACCTCCACTAAGAATCTCTATGATGAATAAAGAGAATTGGTATTATCTATCTATTTTTTAATTTCCCTTTAATGCGAGAGAGTAATAAATTAACTTCTGGTAATTTTAATTGAATGGATAAGAGCAAGAAAATGGCTAAAGCAGTGGTAACAGATAGGAGCAATTGTAACAATTGTAAGCCTAAATTATCCCCACTATAAAACTGTTCCCAACCCCAACTAACTCCCCAACTAGCGACACCAGCTATAAAACTAATGCCCGTTAAAGCCAATAGAGCCTTTCCCCATTCTTTTAACGGTAAACCCCCCAAACGATTATTGAGAATTGCCAAGAAAATAATTAAAGAAACTAAATTAACCCCAATGGTTGCCATGACTAAACCGGGTGTCTTAAAAGGTTTATAGAACAGAAAATCTAAGAACCCATTGAGAAAAATATTAAAAATACTAATACGAAATGGGGTTTCTCCATCCCCTAACGCATAAAAAACCCGCACCAAAACATCCCTAGCTAAGTAGAAAAACATTCCTATTCCATAAGCCATTAAAACAGGGATAACGATTTCAGCATCAGTAGATTTAAACGCCCCCCGTTGATAAATAACCCGAATAATAATAGGAGCTAAAGCGATAAAAATAGCGGTCAACGGCAACATCGTTAAAGCCGTTAATAACAACCCTTGACGAATTCTTACTTTTAATTCTGGCCAATGTTCAGGTGCGGTTAAGCGAGAAAAAACTGGCATAAACGGCACCAAAATCATATTAGAAATAATGCCCAAGGGAGTTAAAACAATAAAATTGGCATAGCGCATGGCTGCGGCTGCATTCTCAATAAACGAGGCAAAAAATAAGTCAGTATAAACATTAATATGTAACATTCCCGATGACAGAGTAGCCGGCCCCATCACCTTCATCACATCCATAACCCCTGGCACTCGCCAATTAAAGCGTAACCGCAGTTTTCCCATACCGGCTTGCCATTGGGCCCATAGTTGGGCTAACCACTGTAGAATCCCTCCCGCTAGGGTTCCCCCGGCTAAAACCATACCCCCCAAATACCAATTTTCAGGGTTGTTCAGATTAGTCCCTAACTGCCACATTAAAGTCCAAACACCGATAACAATAGCCACGCTGGAAAATAAAGGGCTAATACTGGGTAATAAATATTGATCCGCTGCGTTGAGGGTTCCAAAACCAATGCCAATGAGTCCCGCTAATAGGGCTAAAGGGGCCATTATTTGTAATTGTTGAATGGCGATCGCCTTAACTTCCCCTTCTAACCCAGGGGCTAACACTGAGATAAATGTATCTGCAAAGACGATTAAACCAACGGTAACTATCAATAACACCGTACTGACTAAGGTGGTTACCGTTTCCACCAATGGGGCTGCTTCTGACTTATCTCGCTTGGCTAAAACGCTAATTAATGCACTGTGAAACGGTCCATTGATACCGCCGAGCAAAATTAATAAAAAACCAGGAATAACGTAGGCATAAGCGTAAGCATTGACCACTGGGCCAACTCCAAAAGCTGCTGCGATCGCTTGTTCGCGTACTAACCCAAATAATTTACTGATGAGGGTAGCCACAGCAACTACACCAGCAATACTTACTAAGGAACGGGACTTTTTCTGGTTAATAGACACGACACTCCCCATGACAAATTTTGACACTCCCCACGAAGAGAATTCGGGGGATTCTTCCTTCATAGACCTATCTTGCTATTACAGGGCGAACCAGTAATAGTAGGGGATAAATCTCCAGAAGCGTTCGGATCTAAGATCCAGGTTCCGACATGACCTGTCGTACCTAAGGCTCGATTAAGAATATTTATTGCTGCGTTTTCATCACGATTTAATCGACATCCACAAGCACAAATATGAGTTCTTGTAGATAATGATTTTTTAACGACAGCACCACAGTTAGAACAATTTTGGCTTGTATAAGCAGGGTGAACCGCAACAGTTACCCTCCTCATTTTTACTCCAAAATACTCTAACCATTTCCTAAATTGATACCAACCAGCATCATTAATTGACTTGGCTAAACAATGATTTTTAACTAAGTTTTTAATCCTCAAATCTTCGTAGGCCACCAAATCGTTAGATTGGACTACGCAACGGGCTAGTCTCTTAGCGTGTTCTTCACGTTGCCTACTTATTTTGAGATGTTTACGACCAAGCTTATTAATGGCTTTTTTACGGTTGGTTGAACCTTTCTTTTTACGAGAAACACGACGTTGATGAAACTTTAATTGTTCTTCTCCTTGACGATAAAACCTAGGGTTGGGTTCAGCTTTCCCCATTGAATCAGTATAGAATTCTTTTAATCCAACATCTAAACCGATAGTTTGATGGGTTGGGGGCAGTGCTTCTTTAACATCAACAGAAATGCAAAACTGGCAGTAATAACCATCAGCACGACGAACTAATCTAACTCGTTTGATTTTATCTTTAGGGTAAAAAGCTAAATCCCATGTCCCGATTAACTTAAGTTTTCCGATTCCTTTTTTATCAGTAAACTTAATATGTTTCGGGTCTAAAAGTTTCCATCCACTGGTTTTATACTCTACAGAACGAGTATTTTTCTTGAAACGTGGGTATCCTTTTTTTCCAGGAATTTGCTGTCTTGAGTTCGTCTTACATTCCGAGGAAACCTCGGAATTACGCACTCGCTTTTTACAGTTATCAAAGAATCTAGCTATAGCTGACCAACATCGTTCAACAGATGCTTGAGTTGCATGAGAGTTTAAGTCTTTAACAAAAGGGAATTCAGAACGTAGTTTAGTATTGTACCGATAAAGTTCAGCACGAGTGACATTCTGACCATCCATCCAATAACGCAAGCACTTATTTCTAACGAATTGAGCCGTCCTAATCGCTTCGTCTATTGCTTGATATTGAAGTTGCTTTGCTTTAACCTTAAACTCGTAAACTATCATTTGACGCTGATATATTTAGCGTAAATATATCCTAGCATGGATTTTCTTGGTAGGCAATAAATTGCCGTCGGACTTATCCCCATATTTGAAAAATAGGGGAACCTGCTCCTCAGCTTTTCACGGTCATTTATTATTCAAGATTCTGTGACTTGAGACAAGTGGCCGTCTTTTTAACTAAACAGGATTTTCTTCCAAGACTGAAATGTCTCCCGTATGTCCGTTACCGTTGTTATTCGTGTCTGGTATATCAGTGGTGGGTGCTACTAAATCTTCTACCCCATTAATCACTGCCCCTAAGACTGGAACATCAGCATCTGATAGTTGATCAATAGCTTCACGTAACAAACTAGAACGGGTGGTTCCGGGTTTTGTGACCAAGACTAAGCCATCGGTTAACGGTTCTAACAACAAGGCATCATTACAACGGGAAAGGGAGGGGGTGTCAATAATTACCATGTCATAGCGTCCTCTGGCATCTTTTAAGAGGAGTCGTAGCTCGCTTGATTCAATAATGGCTGCGGCCTGACGTTGGGGTCCGGTACTGGGTAAGATGTACAAATTCGCGACCCCAGGCACTAACGTAACGGCATCTGTGCGATTATTGTAAAACCGTAAGGGTTCTAAATTACTGTCAGGATTGGGAGTAACTTCTAACCATTGGGCTTTAGAGGGCGATCGCAAATCCCCTTCTATCAGCAAAGTACGCTTTCCAGCTTGAGCAGATGCAATGGCTAGATTATAAGCCGTCGCGCTTTTTCCTTCTTCATTACTGACACTGGTAATCATCACTACTTTTGAGTCTGAGCCCAGACGACGGAGATTACTCCGAACCCGCTCATAAAAGCTCAAGTCCGCTGGGTTAGCATCTAATAAAACGGGACTGAGATCCTCTCGGTATAGGGAACTATAGATAAACGGTAGTTGTCCCAAAAGGGGAATTTCGCGATCGGTGAGGGAATCTCGAAGTTCTTGAGGAGTATGTAAGCGATCGTCGATTAAAGCCAATAGAAGAATTAACCCTAACCCAGCGACTAAACCGATACCACCACCTGCTGCAATGATTAGTAACTTATTTCTTTCTTGGATTCGTTGGGGAGGGGTGGGTCGATAATTAGGGGGGACGGCTATGGATAAACTGCCTACTGTTTCTGCTTCTGCTGCTTGAGCATCCACCAAGGCTGTGAGAATATTTTGATAAACAATCCGTTGAAATTCAACCTCTTGAACCAGTTTTGCTTGTTGTAGCTGCTTATCTGGGAATTTTTCATACTGTTCCCGCAATTTTTGTTCTGTTTCAATCACTGAATTTAATTGCTTTAATAATCCGGCTCGTCTGGTTTCTAAGCCCAAAAGTTCATTAGCTAACTGTTGTCTGCTCGGATCAAGACTACTATCTTGACGAATCTGACTGATGGGAACAGGAGCTAAATCCCTCGCCCCAATCAATTCTTGGGCCCGTTGTTGAAACAGGGTTTCATTCACTCGTTTTTCTTTGAGGAGTTTTTCGATGGTGGGATGTTCGGGTCGTAAATCTAATTTTAGCCGTTCGAGTTGTTGTTCAATTTGTAGAATTTGGGCCCGTAAATTGGCCAAAATGGGATCAGCACTTAAGGCGACTGAAGCATAAGCTTGGTCTGGTGTTAATCCCAATTGATTCATTAAACTATTGATCCGACCATCAATTTCTTGAAGGGCTAATCCTAACTCTCGTTGTTGTTGTTGACTGCTGGTGATCCCACTAAAGAGACTTCCATCTTGAATGGCCAATAAATCTGAACCTTGTTGGGAAACGTAGCGATAAAATCGATTTTCTGCGGCCGTTAGGTCATCTTTAACTTGGGCCAGTCGTTTACTGAGGGCATCAATGCGACTTCTTAATTCAGAGGTATTCAACCAGCGACTATGCTCTACCATCTCGTCCATAAAGGCTTCTAAGATTAAGGTGGCACGAGTTGGAGATTGTTTATCAGTGTATTGCAGTCTAATAGTTGACAAAGACGCTTCCTCTTCGTCTCCCTCTCCTGGCATCTGTATGGCTAAGGTTTGCTCTTGCATTTGGCGAATTTCTTGGGGGGAGAGTTGTAATTTGTTCATCACGTTCTGCAGTACCCGTCCAGACAACAGGTTTCCTCTGCTCAGAGATAGTCCCCTTCCTTGGGCTTGCAGTTCATTCCCTGTGGTGGTAAAAGCTGGGGGTGGTTCCGTGAAAGTCAATTGTCCAAACGCTGTGTAAGTGGGAACTGGTGGTGGTGGTGGCGGTTGCAGGGCGACTAACCCCGATACGCCAAAACCAGCTACCATGGTTAAAAATCCTAACCAGTAGTTTTGTTGGAAGGAAATAGCAAATCGTTTAACAATTGGGGGAGCCATAATGATTTAAGAACATTAATATAGATGCTACTATTGTAAAGATTTTTAGTTTCTTATGATAGCGATTCTCGGATGTTATTCAAGTCAAATTTATAGGAAGCTCAGGGAACAAGCACAGCAAAACACCCATGACATCGGATATTCAAGTTTGTTAAGTTTTTTTTAATTATCCTCTAGGTCTTTTTCTCAACCGTCGTTCATGGGGTAAGAAGAGGATGAGCCTCTCTAGGTATTCTTTAACTTTTGTCACTAATGTTATTATTGATGCGAGGGTCACGCTTTAATAAAAATTAACCATGCTGGTCCTTAACCTGTTGACAGAAAAATATGATGACCTTAAGCCGTAGTTTAACCCTGATCTTTTTAGTTTTTCTACTTGTATTCGTTTCTGTTAATTCTGCTGCTGCTTTTTGTGGTTTTTATGTGGCAAAAGCTGATAGTAACCTTTATAACCAAGCGTCTCAAGTGATCATTGCTAGGGATGGAAAACGGACAGTTTTAACTATGGCTAATGATTATCAAGGAGAGGTTAATGATTTTGCCCTGGTGGTTCCGGTTCCTGTTATTTTAACTGAAGAACAAGTCAAAATAGGAGAACCCGAAATTCTTGAAAGATTGGATGCTTTTAGTGCGCCCAGATTAGTAGAATATTTTGATGAAGATCCCTGCGATCGCCCTTATTTAGAAGATGAAGTTATGAGGGTTCCTGTTGCTCCTCAAGCAGCCTCAGAAATGAGATCTGGTCGTGAGAATGCTTTGGGTATAACGGTTGAAGAAGAGTTTACAGTAGGAGAATATGATATCGTTATTTTGAGCGCAAAAGAATCCAATGGATTAGAGGTTTGGTTACGAGAAAATGGTTATAAAATTCCCAATGGAGCAAGTGAAATTTTACGTCCTTATATTCAACAAGAGCTTAAGTTTTTTGTGGCAAAAGTTAATTTAACGGAATACGAAAATACAGGGTTTAAATCCCTTCGTCCTTTGATGATGGCTTATGAATCTCCTAAATTTATGTTACCCATTCGTTTAGGAATGTTAAATGCTCAAGGAGAACAGGATTTAATTGTCTATTTATTATCTCCTAAAGGGCAAATAGAGTTAACTAATTATCGTACGGTAAAAGTTCCTTCTGATGTAGAAGTTCCTGAATTTATTCAACAAGAATTTGCTCCCTTTTATAAAGCGATGTTTACCAAAATTTATGAACAAAACAATAAGAAAGTAGCGTTTATTGAATATGCTTGGAATATGGCCAGTTGTGATCCTTGTTCTGCACAACCTTTAAACCGTGAAGAGTTAAAAAAAGCAGGGGTTTTTTGGTTAAATAATGGTCGCAATAGACGTTCTAATAATGTGTTTATTACCCGTCTTCATGTACGCTATCAACGTAATAATTTTCCTGAAGATTTAAAATTTCAAGAAACAAGTAACAATCAATTTTTCCAAGGAAGATATGTTATTCGTCATCCTTTTCGAGAAAAACGGGACTGTGATGCAGCGGAAAGTTATTATCAGTCTGTCAAAGAAAGACAGGATAAAGAAGCTATAACCTTATCTCGTTTAACAGGATGGAATATTTATGAGATTCGTAAAAAGATAGATTATGTTGAGTTTCAGGATGTTCCCTGGTGGCGAGAAATTTTTTGATGCTAACGATTATTTTCTGTTACCAATACTTAAGGTGAAAAAATGTCAAGACAAAAAAAAGTTGTGGTTGTAGGGGCAGGTTGGGCTGGTTTAGGGGCAACTTATCACTTAGCTAAACAAGGTTATGAGGTTACTTTATTAGAGGCATCTCCTTATCCTGGTGGTTTAGTTGCTGGCTGGAAAACAGAGGATGGAAAATCCATAGAAGCAGGAATTCATGGGTTCTGGTATCCTTATAAAAATATTTTTCAATTAGTAAAAGAACTGGGTTTAAATCCGTTTACCAATTGGACTCGTTCCTCTCAATATTCTCCTGCTGGGTTGGAGGTAGAATCTCCTATTTTTCAAAATGAACCTCTTTTACCAACGCCTTTGGGAACCTTTCTTTATACTAAATTTAAACGTCTTCCTTTAAGCGATCGCTTATCAGCTTTACCCCTACTTTATAGTTTAATTGATTTTGATAATTCCCCTGAAGCTTGGGCTAGATATGATAAAGTAACAGCCAGGGAATTGTTTAAACGGTTTGGGGTATCTTCTCGCCTCTATAAAGATGCCTTTGAACCGATGTTATTAGTAGGTTTATTTGCCCCAGGAGAACAATGTAGTGCAGCAGCAACCCTAGGAATGCTCTATTATTTTATCTTAGCCCATCAACCTAATTTTGATGTGGTTTGGTGTCGGGGAACCGTAGGAGAAATGATCTTTAAACCTTGGGTTGAAAAGATAGAAAGTTTAGGAGGTAAAATTTTAACCAATAAGCGAGTTACAGATATCATTGTTAATGATCAAGGAACCGCTAAAGGGGTTATTTGTGATCAAGAAATTTTTGCAGCCGATGCTGTTATTTTAGGGGTTAGTATTAGTGGAATTAAAAAAATAGTCACAGAAAGTAAGGTATTAAATCAATACCCAGAATTTTGTAACTTATGTAATTTAGGAGGAATTGATGTTTTAGCCACTCGGTTATGGTTTGATAAAAAAGTTGATATTCCTCTCCCCTCTAACGCTTGTTTTGGTTTCGATAAAACCACAGGATGGACATTTTTTGATCTCAATAATCTTCATGATGAATATAAAGATTTATCAGGGAGTGTTATCGAAGCAGATTTTTACCACGCCAATCAACTATTAACCATGAATGATGAACAAATTATTAAAAAAGTTCATCAAGATTTAACCACTTGTATCCCAAGCTTTGCTGATGCTAATATTATAGATAGTCGCGTGATTAAAGTCCGTCAAGGAGTGACTCACTTTGCCCCGGGTAGCTATCAATATTTACTGCCAGCAAAATCTCCTATTGCTAATTTATACTTAAGTGGAGATTGGGTCATTACTCGTCATGGTTCTTGGTCACAGGAAAAAGCTTATGTCAC